>CAZIYQ010000023.1:0-19784 GCA_964543505.1 uncultured bacterium
TGCTCATTGCGGCAAAATGGCTCAAAGCTCAAACTGAAATGGGATATGATTCCTCCTACGAAGTGCTGACCCGAGAAGTAAAATTGGCGGTCCCTATCTATAAGAAAATGATCGAAAACCATCCTAAAAATGCCGAATATTATCTGTACCTTGGATCGACGTATGGGATTCGTGCCCGTGTTGCCCTGGCTCAAAAGGAATGGATCGATGTCCTCTATTCTGGCTACCAGGGCTACAAAATGGTCAAGATTGCCCAAACCCTCCAACCGGATCTGTGGGATACGTATATGCCCAAGGGCAGTCTTGAGTATTATGCCAGTAAATCACCGCAAATCATACAATGGATGGCGGAATTATTTGGCATCGATGTTGATGGTAAACAAGGGTTGATTGATTTGAAAATTGCGGCGAGGCTGTCTCATTACAGCTGGATTGAAGCCTCAAACATGCTGGTCTATGCCAATCTTTATTTAGAGAAGGACTTTGAAGAAGCACTGATATGGGTGGAGCCGTTGGTCAAGCAATTTCCGGGGCATCCGTTCTTTGCATTTTTGAGAGGAGAGGCACTCGCCAAGGCAGGAAAATGGAAAGAGTTGGAAGTTTTAATGCCGACTCTTGAAAGTTTTACGGATACAAAATTATTTCTACCGCGCAATGAATGCCAGATCAAATTGTCCTATATTCGTGCTCTGAAAACTTTTGCGGACGGGGAATATGAGGATACTATCACTCTGACCACCTGGATGATTGATAACTATTATATGGAATTTGACTGGTTGCTGGGATTTGCCCATATTTTACGGGGAAATTCTTATGATATACTGGGAGAGCGCGACCTGGCCATCAGGGATTACCGAGTAACGGCCCAATTGGAAAACAGATATCCCGAGGTTGAAGAGGCTAAAGAATTGTTGACCAGACCCTATAAATTGAGTGTTCGATAGAGCAATTACCTCCCATTCTGTTATCTCCAAAAAGCGATCTGTGCGAGCGGTTATTTGCCCTGATCAATTCTTTTAAAAATCACTCTCAACAGCAAGTACAGGACATGTAATTTTACCCCCTATTAGATGGCAGATAAAAATAAATATTGTTCTCAAAACCTAAGCTATGAAAGATGGCCTACGAGAGTAGTGAAAATTGGTGATCTACCACTGGGTGGAGATTATCCTATTCGATTACAATCAATGACCACAACGAGTACCATGGATATCTCCGGGACCGTGGAGCAGTCCATTAGAATGATCGAGGCTGGCTGCGAGTACGTCAGAATTACGGCACCCAGTATTAATGAAGCTGAAAAACTCGCCGAGATTAAAAAAACATTAAAAGCCAGAGGATATACTGTTCCGCTGATTGCAGACATTCATTACACGCCAAAAGCGGCCGAAGTCGCAGCCAGGATTGTCGAAAAAGTACGCATTAATCCCGGGAACTACCACGATCGCAAACAGAAAAATCCACTTGAGAACAGCGAATCTGATAATGCGGCTGAAATTGAAAATATTTATAAGAAATTTTCTCCACTGGTAAAAATCTGTAAAAACTATGGCACTGCCATGCGCATCGGGACGAATCATGGATCACTGTCTCAAAGGATCATGAGCCGTTTTGGAGACACACCATTGGGCATGGTTGAATCAGCCTTGGAATATATTCGCATCTGTGAAGACCTCAATTATTACCAGCTCGTCTTATCGATGAAATCCAGTAATCCAATTGTGATGGTGCAGGCCTATCGTCTGCTTGTGAATCGAATGATGGAAGAGCAGATGAACTATCCCCTGCATCTGGGGGTGACCGAGGCTGGTGAAGGGGTTGAGGGCAGAATTAAATCTGCCGTAGGAATTGGAACCCTGCTGGAGGATGGACTGGGGGATACGATTAGGGTTTCTTTAACGGAAGAGCCTGAAAAGGAAATACCCGTTGCCAGGCAGATCGTGAAGCGCTATGAAAACCGCATCAGCTCTCCTCTTCCAGCGGATGATGTATCAATTCAATGGAACCCCTTTGAATTCAATCGCAGAACAACAGCTGCTGTAAAAAATATCGGGGGAGGCCAACCTCCTGTTGCAATTCAAAGCGCCGTTGAGGATATTACTAATCAGTCTTTGCCCCGTCTTGGTTATAAATACATTGACCATATCTGGATTCCGCAAAATATTCACGCGGATTACCTATACTGTGAGCATAATACAAATGTGTCCTTCTTACCGGATTCTTTGAGCCTCATAAAAAATCTGTCACCACAGACCGATGAAAAAGATTCAGCCGGAGGTGTATTGGTGACACTCCCGGAATATATGAGTGGCACAATACCGGCAAATAAAACTCTTTTTCTGCAGGTAGAGACCCGTGATTTTCCGGATTGTTTGAGTGAAATTCACAGCAACACGGTGATTGTATTGGCTCCCCGGGGGAAATTCCCTCTGCATGACCTGCGATATTTTATTGCTGTATTGATGAAAAAAAAGATAACCAATCCGGTTGTTGTCAAGACTGACTACAAAAACATGGACGATACCGAATTTTTCATTTCTGCAGCTATCGACCTGGGCGCATTGCTGGTGGATGGTTTGTGTGATGGTGTTTGGCTCGAGCCGTCCAATGAGCTGGCACTTAACACGATATTTTCGATTCTGCAGTCCACAAGAGCACGCATCACAAAGACTGATTTCATTTCATGCCCATCTTGTGGCAGAACCTTATTTGACCTGCAGGAAACCAGTGCTTTGATCCGTGAAAAAACGGGACATCTCAAGGGGTTAAAAATTGCCATCATGGGATGTATTGTGAATGGGCCCGGGGAAATGGCCGATGCCGATTACGGATATGTCGGGTCCGGAAGAGGTCGTGTCACACTCTATCGGGGTAAAACAATCCTGAAAAAGAATATCAAAACATTGGGAGCGGTTGATGAATTGGTAGAGCTGATCCGCCAAGACGGGAAATGGAAGGACCCTTCTGGTGAAGTATAAATTTAAGATTTGCCGGGGCCAATAATTATGTTTGCGAGAGTACTGTCTAGTGCGGTTTTGGGCATCGACGCTTACGTCGTTAAAGTTGAAGCTCATCTTGAAAATGTCCGGCCGCCATCATTTACCACCGTTGGTTTGCCCGAGGGTGCTGTCCGCGAAAGCAAAGAGCGTGTGCTGGCAGCAATTAAAAACTCCGGTTATAGTATACCGCAAAAAAGGATCACCATCAATCTCGCACCTGCCGATATCCGGAAAGAAGGTTCGGCATTTGATCTTCCAATTGCGATAGGATTGTTAGCGGCTCAACAAGCAGTGGATGAAAAATATCTTGATAAAATCATCATCGTAGGAGAATTGAGTCTCGATGGCGGGCTTCGTCCGGTCAAAGGAATCCTGCCCATTTGTCTGAATGCAAAAGAGAGAGGGATCAAGGGGATCATTCTCCCAAAGGAGAACATCAGCGAAGCCTCCTATGTCAGCGATATACGAATTGCAGGAGTTGATACCCTGATTGAGGCGGTTGATCTTCTAAATGGCAAAGGAGAAATGAACCGTTCTATAACACAATCAACTACCATAAAACTTGCGGTTGAGCATTCTTATCTCGATTTTGCCGATGTTAAAGGGCAGGAAAATGTGAAACGAGCTTTAGAGGTAGCAGCGGCAGGGGCTCATAATATATTGCTGATTGGTCCACCGGGAAGTGGCAAGACGATGTTGGCAAAGAGGCTTCCCGGGATACTCCCGGCGATGACGATTGAAGAAGCACTCGAAACAACCAAAATTCACTCGGTGGCAGGGATGACCGATATCAAAAAGGGAATCGTCACGCATCGTCCTTTCCGTTCTCCGCATCACACCATCAGTGACGTTGGGTTGATTGGAGGAGGTGGTGTCCCCAAACCCGGGGAGGTCAGCCTCTCACACAATGGTGTCCTGTTTCTGGATGAATTACCGGAGTTTAAAAAGAATGTGCTTGAGGTCATGCGTCAGCCCCTGGAAAACCTCGAAGTTACCATTTCCAGAGCGACGATATCACTGACCTATCCCGCTAATTTTATGCTGGTCACGGCGATGAACCCCTGCCCCTGCGGGTACTATACAGATCCCAATAATGAATGTACCTGTAACCCAATGATGATTCAGAAGTATCTTTCCCGCATATCAGGACCCTTGTTAGACCGGATCGATCTTCATGTGGATGTTCCGCCAGTTTCTTATGCTGAATTGACCAATAAAGATCGCTGTGAACGATCGGATGATGTACGAGCACGCGTGCAACAGGCCAGGGAGATCCAGACGCAGCGCTTTTCCGGAAATTCGAATTTACATGCAAATGCCGGGATGGAGAAAACTGAAATTGAGAAATATTGCCAAATTGGAGAAGCGGGCAAATCTTTGTTAAAAACAGCAATGGAAAAGTTGGGACTGTCTGCCCGGGCCTACGATCGGATTCTCAAAGTTTCACGGACCATTGCGGATATCGAAGGTTGTGAATCCATAAAAACAGAACACCTGAGTGAGGCCATCCAGTATAGATCACTTGACAGATCAATGTGGGCAGGTTAGGCACCGGAAAGTGTGAGTGCTAACCTTTTACCAAAAGCAGAACATTTTTTAGGAAAAACGAATTGAAATTATTGATAAAACCATTAAACCCTGTTGCCAGAGAATATTACCGCGATCATGGGCATTTTCATGAAGGAGATGCAGGCTTGGATCTTTATATACTCGAGGATATGCGTTTTGAAGTAGGTGAGACCTTACTCATTAAATTGGGCATTGCCTGCGAATCTGTTGATGGGAGGGCCTATTATTTATATCCCCGGTCAAGTATTGGGAAAACACCGATCCGACTCGCCAATTCCATTGGTTTAATTGATGGTGGTTATAGAGGTGAAATTATGGCAATCTGTGATAATATCAAGCCCTATCCTTTCGTCGTTGAAAAAGGGCAGAGACTATTTCAACTCGTTGCTGCTGACAGCTCTCCCATTACCTACGACCTGGTTGATAACCTGACAGAAACTACTCGAGGAGAGGGCGGCTTCGGCAGTACTGGTAAGTAGCAGTGTTGCAAGTGAGGCACATTGCACAAATTAGTGTAAATAATTTTACAGTTTGAGGTATAAGCTGTCGAAATATTATCCGCTTATGTCATATCGTCATATTCCCATTTCGGCATTAAGTTTGTTAAATGTGGCCGTATTAAGATTGTAATAGTTTTACTGAAATTAACATACATCAAAAACAATAATTAGGAGATAAAAGATGAAGATTAAGCCATTATCGGATCGTGTTGTTATCGAACCATCCGCGGCAGAAGAGAAAACAAAGGGTGGAATTATTCTCCCGGATACCGCACAGGAAAAACCACATCAGGGCAAAATTATCGCTGTTGGTCCAGGTAAAGCCTCAGATTCAGGTACGATTGTTAATATGAGTGTCAAAGTGGGCGACATGGTTTTGTACGGGAAATACGCAGGTACAGAGATTACCTTCGATGGTAATGATTACCTTATCATGAGCGAAAACGATATTTTAGCTATTATCTAAAGGAAACAGGAGTAATAAAAATGGCAAAATTAATTGAATATAATATTGATGCAAGAACTGCACTTAAAAAAGGTGCAGATAAACTTGCCAATGCAGTAAAAGTGACGCTAGGACCAAAAGGTCGGAATGTGATCATTGAAAAGAGCTTTGGTGCCCCTACGATTACAAAAGACGGTGTAACTGTCGCCAAGGAAATTGAGCTTGAAGATCAGAGAGAAAATATGGGCGCACAGATGGTGCGTGAAGTTGCATCAAAGACATCAGATGTTGCTGGTGATGGAACAACGACTGCTACTGTTCTGGCCCAGGCAATCATCGATGAAGGTTTAAAGAATGTAACTGCCGGTGCCAATCCAATGGATCTGAAAAGAGGGATTGATTTGGCTGTACACCAGGTAGTTGATTACTTGAAAAAGGCCAGTACTGTTATTTCTAACAAAGAAGAAATTGCACAAGTTGGTGCCATATCAGCCAATAATGAAAAAGAAATCGGTGAGTTGATTGCCGATGCCATGGACAAAGTTGGTAACGAGGGTGTCATTACCGTAGAAGAAGCCAAAAGTATCGATACCAGCCTTGAAGTAGTTGAAGGAATGCAATTTGATCGGGGCTACTTGTCTCCTTATTTTGTAACGAATTCCGAAACAATGACCACCGAGCTCGAAAATCCATTCATCTTGGTCTATGACAAAAAAATCAGCACGATGAAAGACCTGCTACCTATTTTGGAAAAAATCACTCAGGGTGGAAGCTCGCTCCTGATCATATCTGAGGATGTGGAAGGAGAAGCCCTGGCTACTCTGGTAGTAAATAAACTGCGAGGTACACTTAAAATTGCTGCTGTCAAAGCTCCCGGATTCGGAGACCGTAGAAAAGCAATGCTTCAGGATATTGCGGTTCTTACAGGCGCTACCGTTATTTCAGAGGAACAAGGATATAAACTCGAGAACGCCACTCTTGCCTATCTTGGTAAAGCACGCAGTATTACCATCGATAAAGACAATACAACAATTGTTGAGGGTGCCGGTAAAAGCGATGATATCATGGCACGTGTTAATGAAATTAAAGTACAGATTGAAAATACCACCTCTGATTATGATAAAGAGAAATTGCAGGAAAGACTTGCAAAATTATCCGGTGGTGTTGCTGTAATCAATATCGGAGCTTCGACTGAAGTTGAGATGAAAGAGAAAAAAGCCCGTTTTGAAGATGCACTCCATGCAACCCGCGCTGCTGTTCAAGAAGGAATCGTCATTGGAGGTGGTGTGGCCATGTTGAGAGCATCCAAAATGATTGATACCAGTAAACAAAAAGAGGCTGATATTGTTCTGGGAATGGAGATCATCCGCAAAGCTCTGGAAGCTCCTGCAAGACAGATTATCGTTAATGCAGGTCTTGAAGCACCGGTTATCATCAATAATATCCTGGCAGGGAATAGTACATACGGATTTGACTCACGTACAGAAGAATATGTTGATATGATCAAAGCCGGAATCATTGATCCAACTTTGGTAGCACGAACCGCAATTCAAAATGCAGCCAGTGTCGCAGGCCTTATGATCACGACTGAGGCGCTCATCTTTGAAAAGAAAGAAGAGAAATCTTCATCTCCAATGCCCGATCCGGGTATGGGTGGTATGGGCGGTATGGGCGGAATGTATTAATTCGGTCAATCCACCTAAAACTATAAAAAAAGTCCGGCAGAAGCCGGACTTTTTTTATAGTTTTATAATCTGATAAAATAGGTAGAAAGAATCAATAATATTCCGAGCAGGACCAATATATAAATGTTACTAATAAAGTAAGGGATAATGAAAAACAAGATTCCAATGTATTTCGGAACGAGAACCTTTTGTTTCCTACCGTAAATAAAAAAACCGGTCCCTATGGCACCGAATATCATCCTCCAAAATAATAGCATTGGTTCAGGCATCACAGCTCTGGATCGTGAATCTCTTCAATATGGTTTGACATATCACGGCCCAAATTAGGGCTGTTCGAAGCATTAGCGAAATAGATTGCTTGGATATTTAGAATAAAAAAAAGTCCGGTAGAAGCCGGACTTTTTTTTCAATAGAAAACTAGTCTAATAGGACTTACTTCTCATATCTTCGATCGTAATATTCTTTTTATAATCGCCAAGCCAGGATGAGTAAATGCTATTTTGTTTTGAACTGAGCAGCTGATCACGGATTTTATCATGTTCCTCGGCATACTTATCCGGATCGAACTCATCTTTTTCAAGCAATCTAACAATTGCAACGGCACTAAAAGTCTGGATAGCTTCTGAAACCTCTCCAACCGACATGGCCCTTAAAGTTCCTGTCAATGCGTTGCTTCTGCCTATACTTTTAAAACTTCCACCGATGGCTTTAGAGGAGTCTGCTGCAAATTCTACTAATTCATGACTATCAGCAATTGCAGGGAAATCTTCTGAATTATCATAGGATTCCTGTAATACTTGTAAAGCATAGTCTTTTTTCTTCTCACGAATCAAAGATTTACGGATATTGTCAGAGACTTCCCCGAGAGGTTTGAATGAGGAAGGTTTTTCACCAATCAGATGAAACACCGCAACGCCGTTATCCGGAGTTA
The DNA here is from genome assembly GCA_964543505.1 of uncultured bacterium. Lineage (GTDB taxonomy): Bacteria > Fidelibacterota > Marinisomatia > SCGC-AAA003-L08 > JACNLC01 > JAADGM01. Next base: position 8,130 of record CAZIYQ010000023.1, read on the forward strand.
GAGGGTCAGAGATTGAACCGATTGGATTGTCGAATGCAAACCTGACGGCATCCCGCATGACGCCCATTCTAAAGGGAATACCCGAATTATTTTTATAATTCTCTGTGATATCAAGGGTATCGGTAACTGAAACCTTAAAGGTATCCAGTGCAGCATAGAAGGATGAAAAATCAGCCTCTCCGGCAAATTGCAAGGCAACACTGTTAAGACTGTCGGAATAAGCCGTCAGCATTGTAGAATCAATATCAGTATTCTGCGTGGACCAGAAAACATAATCTACGGTCTTGGAAGGATCTATTTTGTATAATTTATCTTTGTCATCATTATATCGTTCCAAAACTTCGTCATCACTGACAACGATCAGACTATCATCGATGTTGCTGTTCAGTACATAAAGATATTCAATTGAACAGTTGATATTCTTCTTTTCAAAATCGCGGCGAGTTTCATATTCCGATACTGAAGCTGTGTGATTATAAATATCCCTGATTTTACGATTAGGGAGGTATGTTCTTAAATAGTTTTCCCATACAAGCCAGAATTGGTCAAGCGTGGCAGGATAACTACCAGTTCTTAATGCAGATTGATAATCATTCAGTTGGAAGGCACCGGTACTATCGGCAAAGAAGCCGCCCTTGGTCAGTTGATCCTGCAGAGTTTTGGGCGGTGTGAGCAGCATAAAGTCGTAGATTTCATCAGCACTCGCACTTAAGCCGAGGTCTTTTATTTTCTCGTCCTGGATTATTTGATCGACAATTGTATTCCAGGCAGAGTTTCGAGCGTTTTGAATCGCCCTGCTGTCAATGGTACTACCGGATTGACGCTGAGAGGTAAGCTGTTTATCCTGTTCAGCTCTAAACTGCTGGTGGGTGATGTGATGGCCGTCAATTGTGCCAACATACAGGTTTTGTTGGTTACGGCCTAATATCTTATCCATGATATTCGCACCACCTACAAGACCACCAACGGTCATACTTGCCAGAAAAAATATTAACAAAGTCCAGAGAATGATGTGAGACCGTTCTCTGATGGAATGCATATTAATCAATTGAGTAACTCCAGATTTTAAAAGTGTTAAAGGATCTTAAAAATATCCAGCGACTGGATCATGTGGAGATAAGCGGGATCGAACCGCTGACCTCATGAATGCCATTCATGCGCTCTCCCAACTGAGCTATATCCCCAAATTGTAAAAAAACCTCGTTTAGCACGGCACGAAATTTATCGTGTTATCATAATATCTCAAAGCACAAGTTCTTATATCATGGGTAAAATTTAAGAATTGTCATCAAAACGGAGGTAAGTTTGCACTTTATTCCGGTACCCAGCAGCTGACTAGGTGATCACTGTCCCGCTTTACCGCCTGTAAAGAGGGCTCTTCGTTTTTGCATTTTTCGATACATCGCTCGCAACGTGGGTGAAAATGGCAGCCTTTCGGAAACTCTGTTGCACTTGGGACCATGCCTTTAATTGTATAAAGACTATCCGGATATTCTCCTACTGCACTCAGTTTCGGGATCGATTTCAGCAATCCTTCAGTGTAAGGATGTTTAGAATGATAAAAAATATCTCTTACATTCCCGTGTTCAACAATTTTCCCGGCATACATTACAATGACATTTTTTGCAACTTCGGCGATGACGCCAAGATCGTGGGTGATCATGATAACAGAGAGGTTTAAATCATCCTGTAATTTTTGGATGAGATCTAGGATCTGGGCTTGGATCGTCACATCCAGGGCTGTTGTAGGCTCATCCGCGATGAGGACTTGAGGATTGCAGCTTAAGGCCATGGCGATCATTACCCTCTGACGCATACCCCCGGATAGCTGGTGAGGATACTCACGAACGCGCTGTCTTGGTGCAGGAATACCCACGAGTTCCAGCATTTCAATTGCTTTTTCCATTGCTGCAGTCTTTTCTAGACCCTGGTGCAGCTGAATCGCTTCCATGATCTGATCACCGCAGGTGAAGACAGGATTTAATGAAGTCATCGGTTCCTGGAATATCATGGAAATACTGTTGCCCCTTATCTCCCTCAGGCGATACTCGGGGAGCCGCAGGATATCTGTACCTTTGTATAAAATCTCGCCTCCGGCAAAATAGCCTGGGGGGGATTCTATCAAGCGCATTAGAGAGAGAGCTGTGACTGATTTACCACAGCCGGATTCTCCAACTATCCCAAGCGTCTCACCGGGGTAAACCTCGAAGCTGACATCATCAACGGCTTTTGCCAGCCCATCATCGGTCTTGAAATAGGTCATAAGATTGCATACTTGTATAATTGGTGCCGGCATTAGTCAGGATTCTTTTTTCATTTTATTAATCAATTGGTAAAAAATATCCGCACAGAGAAAAAGATCAGTTATCCCAGTGCGGATATTTTTATAATGTTTTCAGTTAAACTGCCAACTCTTCAGTTTCGTCCTTTTTCTGAAATGCCCAGACGGCAAGTAAAATGATCATGCCACCCAGGATCCAATAGGTGGCATGGCCAAATTCCGGATTTTTGTATTTGATCAGGGCATTAAAACGCCCGATTAGCAGGGATATACGACCCATAACTGCAAATCCAAAGGAGGCCCCGAATGAGATCATTAAAAAATAAATACCAACCTTACTGGCTTTTCCGAGCCATCCCGTATGCTCCCTCGAGAAGAAGAAGTACAAAAGACCCGTGATCGTTCCAATGATTACAATGCATCCATTGAGGATGACGATCCAGCTGCCTGAAAAATTCACGACTGCAGCTTTGGCTTGTTCGATCACATCAGAGTTCAGATATCCATAAAATCGTAACCCTGCTGCCATTCCAACGATATAAGCCAGTGCCCAGCGTGCAAGCCAACCGAATTTAGGTACCAGTCTAAGAATCATAAAAATCCCCAGAGCAAAGGGTATTAGATAGCTAATACGGATATGATCATGCCCTTCGATGCCCCCTGAAGGGAAATATCCATCGGGTGCAATCATTCCCATAAAATCATATATACCATACCAAATCTTTTCGATAATACTTAAATCAGTACTATCAGCTAGTTTGGGCCACAATCTCCCAAACAGATTGGGCTGTACCTGCGCCCAGAAAGCCTGTGCAGCCCAATATCCTGCAGATACACCCACAAAGATGTGTTCTGCTGCTTTGTAAAACGGATTATCATCGAACAAATAACTAAAAATGGCCAGAGTTAAAAATGCCGCAAACCAAGTGCCTATTACTTCAGCTGAAAACATACCTACCTCCTAACCTTTTTTAGATTGTTTGCGTTGAATAAAATAAGTGATATTGCCTAAAATAATGAAAAGGACAATTACCAAATGAGCAACGGATTGAGCGGCCATCATTCCTGTGGCGCGTCCTGTTTTTTGAATCAGTTTTTCATATTCTGCAGCTCCTGGCATTCCAGCTAAAATTCCCTGCACTTGTCCGCTTTCAACATAAGGTAATATTTCTGTAACCTGGATTGAAGTGCAGCCGGTGGACATGAGAATATCATGCGGATCCGTTGCATACTGAACCCATTCTTTGCTACCAGGGTATCCGGCTGACAAACTGAAGACCATGTTAAAATCATCAACATTATTAATACCTTTCATCATGGGAATATCAGAGATCTGATTCCCCCTGGTATCTACTGTGAAAAGTGCTCGCAAATCAGAAGCGACACCCTTTATGACAGCTTCATTCCCGGGTTTGTAGCCGAGGTTAACATAATTCTCACCGTATTTCAGTTGCTCTTCTTGTTCGGCTACCTGGTTGAAAGCGTTAGTTGACATGAATACACCATCCGGCCAGAGTGCCATTCCATAAACTTTATGACCATCTCCAAAAAGCTGCCGTAGTAATGCGATAGCCATTGGATGAATCTCCGGTTTCGTGCTAGGGCCGTATTCGAATGATACCAATACATTCGAGTTGGCAGGAAGGGATGAGACTGCATCAAAAACTGCCTGTGATTGACTCGTCGGTCTGATAGGGATATCGATAGGTTTGATTAGGGGAATAAGTACAGAAAGACCAACGAGTAAAAAGATGACCCTTCTATCTACAGAACCCAGTTTAACCATAAAATTTAAAAATTTCTGCATTAGTTTTCTCCTAAGAATGATCTCTCAAGGCCAACGATAATCCTAAAGGATGTCCCTACAATTCCCAATCCGATGCCGATCATGATTGCTCTCGCTCCTGCAGTCGTTGGAACGTTGAAAATCCATTCCTGCATCACAGGAAGGTATAGGAAGAAGGGCTGATGAGGATCAAAATGGAATAAATATCCAATGCCCAAAACGATTATGATGCTTAGCACCACACCCCCAAAGAGAATTCTCTTGTCTCGTATAAATGGTGCTGTGAGAGCACCGATTCCCATTGCCAGCAAAACTGCGATTAGCCATGGACTAATCATCTGGCCTATGGGAACCCTACCCAGCATCAGTATAATACCTGCACCTAATAACAGAGTAGCTTCAAAATTGCGGATTCTGAAAGCCCTGTAAGATGCCGAAGCAACAAAAAATGCCAGCAGGGCAAACATGGTGGCGGATAGCGGAGTGAAAATGTATTGGAACATCCAATAGAACAATGAGCCACTGTCGCCTTTTTTCGCTTGAAGATGTGCCCCCCAATCCGTCGTCTCTGTTTCAACGGATGACGTATAAGGAGCTAATTTTATGGCAAATTTCTCGGCCCCGTTTTTTGTGATGTAGATTTTGGGGATGGTGTAGGCTTGAGGGTTATCTGCCAGACTAGCCATTATGACCGACTCGGCAGATCCTGTTTCGTCTGCAATAATTTTGGAAACCGTCGGAATATCATCAGCACTGACGCCATTTAGAGAAATTGTATTCGATCCGCGAAAGAGGAACCCGGCATAAATCGAAAAAAGAAATCCTCCGACAGCAAGTATACTATACTGCCAGTTTCTTTGTTTTTTGATTATTTTCAGCAACTGCAATTTCAGCAAATTCAGAGCTCCCAGGAAAATTGCAAAGGATGCAATGATGTCAAACCACTGGGTCGAATCGTTGTCAACATAATTCGCAATTGCTGCATTGTTGATGAAATGCCCGAACAGGGTGAGAAGACCTACAACGATAACGATGATGATGGGTATTTGTCGTTTCAGTAACATAAATTCTCCTAATACGATGTCAAGAGTGATAGGATGTCAAAATCAATCCAACCGGCCTGATTGGCTCCGTTCAACACTAAAACCAATACGATGATGATCATAATCCAGAGCTTTACGATATCCTGGCCTTTGATGCTGCCCAATAACTCCGGTTTTTGTGACAGATAGGCACTGGCAGCAAAAAATTCTTCTCCAATAAGTGTATAATCGCAAGCCGTCACGAAGAAAGGTATTTGTGCCGGTGACCCGGTACCTGCGATTTGGATGGCTCCGATTGAATTTCCTGTTTCTGCAAGGATCAGGGATTCGGCATAAAATTTACCCTGATAAAAACAGGCGGCTGGTTTTTCCCTTAACATGATACCATCTACGCCTGCCGCATAGGCAAACTGGTCATCTGTGAGATAATGAACCATATCGTCATAATACAGATCCGGACGTCCTTCTTTTAAATAGGACTCGCGGCAGGTTTCTCTGGCAGCTTCCATGACGATGGATCTGGCGACAGGAACGTTCAGTCCTGCTTCGTAACGGGCGGTCATTCGTGCAACATTACCGAGAATGATCAAGCCTGCGACGGTTTCTACCTGGTCCATATCCTGAATTCCGGGAACAAATAGAACCGACTTTCCCATTTCGGTAGCCCTGCCCACGGCTTCTTCGAGTGCCTGTAGTCCAGCGATCGGTCTCAGATAGACTTCATCACCTCGCTTGGCTCTTCCGGTATAGTAGAGGATGGTGACCGACACAATGATGATGGCAACAAACATGGCAGCATTTCCTTCTCTGAAAAAATGCCCATAACCCCACCAGTACAGCAGCAGAGCAAGTAGGCCTGCTCCAAACAGCACAAGATTGTTTTTATTCATATAGTCTCCAATATTGCCTATTAAGGTTTTTAGTATCGATCATGCTCCCCATGGGGTATAAATGATCCTTATGAAAGTAACTATTCAGCTCAGCGAAAAAATAAATAATCCTCGTGACGGAAATGAAAATCCACAGGCAAGGTGAATAATCAAAATGAGGATTGAAAACTCGGGCAAAATCTACTAAATATTATCATGATGCAAACATGAATTTTTTAAATGCCCAATTCCCGACAGAATTTCTAATTACAAAATATTACTTTTTACACAGTAGATAGTGTCTCTAAAATTTCCGTCCCTGTCTCAACCAAATTAAAAAGAAATGCTGACACCTAATTAATGGAGAATGAATGTTCATTGACCCACGCAAACTGATCGTATTATTGCTGGCAGTCTCACTGGCTTTCCCGTTGCAGTCATCTGTATTCAAGAAAACAGAATCCGAACCCGGTAGAGTAGTGCTAAATTGTAAACCCCAGCTGCCTGAATTTGAAACCAGGGATGGTTATACTCATATCGTTTCTCCCGAATCTGGAAAAACACTGGAAACAGGATTGCCCGAGCTGCCGGTTTACTCAGTCTTTGTGCCCCTCATCTCAAACGAAAAGCCCGTATTATTCTTTACTGTATTATCATCTCATACTTTGGAAAATTTGGAAATTTTCCCTGTCCAATCTACAGAGGGACCCGAGGCAGAAGACCGGGAGATTGTTCGTGATGAGAATTTTTACAGTTCGACTGCAGTCTATCCGCAAAATAATGTAAGTATGTCAGATGTGCTGACCTTACGGGGCAAACAGATGGTGAGGGTGGATGTCATCCCCTGTACCTATCAACCCGCGGCCGGAGAACTGGAAATATTCGATCAGATTGAAATCACGGTCAGCGGAGAATCAGTAACCAACAGCAACAGCTTAAGCAGCGGACAAAACTCGCGTGCTTTTGAACCAATTTATCGACAGATGTTTCCGAATTATGAATCGTCACAGAGAGATGAAGATTATCAGGAGCAGGCGATCTTATACATCTGTGGCGGCAATACCATTTCCAATCCCTATTTTCTTCAGCTTGTTGATTGGCGGCATAAAAGCGGTTTCAAAGTTTACAAAGCCACTTCCGGACTCATTGGCAATACTCCCGATGATATCAAAGATTACATTACCGAAGCCTATAACACCTTTGATCCGCCGCCTGAATATGTGACGCTGATCGGAGACGTGGGAGGTGCCTACAATATCCCAACCTGGTTTGAAAGTTGGTCTCAATGTTATGGCGGAGCCTGCAACGGAGAGGGGGATTATCCCTACTCACTGCTGGAAGGAAATGATCTGCTGCCGGAGGTCATCATCGGAAGGATTTCGGTGAGAAACTCACAGGAATTGGCAATTGTTGTCACTAAAACCATAAATTATGAGAAAGTGGTCGGCCACGATACGCCCTGGTTTGACAGCAGCGGCCTCCTGGTTAATCCCGAAGCCGGGGGTGGGGGACAATCTCTGATTTCAACCAATAACTATCTGCAGATGCTTTTCCAGAATCAGGATTATTCGGACATCCGTTACGATGTGGAATATAATGCACAGAATGCATCCTACTGGCTCAACAACCAATTGGACGCCGGCGTATCTTACTTGAATTTCAGGGGGCTCTACGGGCCATCAAGCTTTGATATCGATTTAATCTTGAATGACATCGGCTCTCACAGCATGCTGCCATTCGTAACCTTCATCACCTGTGGTACCGGCAGCTTTGCTTACGAAGAATCATCTCCCAGCGAAAGGTTTTTACGGTCGGGGATCAGCCCTTCTAATTACAGTGGGGGCGTCGCCTGTATTTCAACTGCTACCGTTGGCACGCACACACAATTTAACAATCTGCTGGATATGGGCGTTTACGACGGTATTTTTGTGCATCAGTGCGAGACCGCGGGTGCCGCTCTGGTTTCGGGAAAGCTCGCTCTGCTCAGTACCTACCCGGATGATCCTTCTCATTATGTGAGTATCTTTTCCCACTGGAATAATCTCATGGGAGATCCTGCCCTGCATCTCTGGACGGCAGAACCGGCTAATTTATCCGTAACGCATCCGGCTTCGATTACCTTTGGAACCAACCGCGTGGAAGTTTTGGTAAATGAAAATATGGACTCCCCTGTCGAAGGGGCACTCGTCACATTGACAATGGCTGACGAAATTTTCATCACACATAGCACCGATGAAAATGGATTGGCTATCTTCAATCTCGATTATCAAAACGATGGTGTGGTCTCCGTGACAGTAACCGGTCATAATCTTGAACCCTACGAGGGTGTCATGGTGATTGATACTGTGGGACCCGTACTTAATCTCGATACGAGTGTAACCGTTGATGACAGTTCGGGGAATGATGATGGATATCTGAACCCCGGTGAGGATGCCCAGCTAACCTTTTCACTTGGGAATTCAGGGACCACTTTACCGGCAGGCCAAGTGCAGCTACACAGTGCATCAACATATATAACCACCGATAGTGAACCGGTGGTTATTACTGAACTGATAGCAGGCAATTCTGTTCAGGCGAGTTTCCCTGTCTCTGTGAATATCAATGCGCTCGATGGAGACGATGCAAATCTCTGGCTGGAGGTAGTAGATGAGTCGGATCACAGCTGGAATCTGGGAATTGTCTTATCGGTTCAAGCCGGGACTTGTATTTACTCGAGCTACCAACTGCTGCAGGGCGAAAACCTGACAGCGGGTATGACCAATGATATTGTGCTGTTTGTCGAAAATATTGGCAGTATTCCCCATACCGATCTCCAGGGCGAATTGAGCTATCAGGGGAATCAGCCCGTCACGGTGTCCCAGGCTCAAAGCACGTGGTCGGTCATTGAGTCGGGGCAAAGCCAAACCTCTCAGAATCCTTTCAGCATCAGCCTTGATCCGAATGTAATTGCAGGCAGTGATTTGCTCTTTCAACTGCATCTATCTGATGCGGATGGCTACATACAGGATTTTCTCTTTTCCATCCCGGCAGGGGAGGCGAATGTTGATGCCCCAACAGGACCGGACAGTTTTGGCCACTATATTTACGACTCCGGTGACACGGAGTATTCCCTGACTCCTGACTTTGGTTGGGATGAGATCGCTCCGGAAAAAGGGGGACCCGGGACATCACTGCCCATGACAGATTGCGGGAATGGAGTTCCCTTTGGTCAGGAGTCACAGTTAGTGTCCCTTCCCTTTGAACTGAATTTTTATGGTGAAGTCTATGATGAGATTACCGTCAGCACCAATGGCTGGATTGCCTTCGGCAGCACAGCTATGGCGACCTTCCGAAATACGCCCATTCCCGGTCCGGCAGGTCCATCACCCATGCTGGCAGTTTTCTGGGATGACCTGCGAAATCTTAACCCGAATTGCTTCGGATCGGTGGGGAGTGTATCAACCTATATAGCCCCGGACAGCAGCTACCTGATCGTTGAGTGGGCGGATGTGGAGACCTATTTTCTCGGAGATTCCGAATATTTTGAGGCCATTCTCTTTAGAAATGAAGCAGGGCAGTCCATGGATAATGACATTAAAATTCAGTATCGCAAATTCAACAACACTTCCGCGGGGCTCTACCTGCCAGCCTATAACGGCTTGATTCACGGTGGTTACGCCACCATCGGCCTGGAAGATCACACGGGACTCGTAGGGCTGCAATACACTTACGACAATGAATACCCGCCGACAGCCCGGCCGCTGGAAAATAATTCTTCTCTTTTCATTACCACAAGACTGCCGGTACATCTGTTCACAGCGGATACGCTACTCGGTGAGCCGCCTCTGACGGTTCAGTTCAATGGGAATACCGAGTATCAGGATGTCAGCTGGGCGTGGGATTTCGATGGAGACGGACAGGTCGATTCGACGGATCCAAATTCCCAATGGACTTACACTGATTACGGACACTATACCGTAAAACTGACTGTGACAGATGGGGCTTCCCAATATGAAGACTTACGTCGGCACTACATACACCTCGTGACCTATGGCTGCACCGACCCTGTGGCTTACAATTTCGATGAGACTGCCGCCATGGATGATGGAGCGTGTGATTATGTCTATGGTTGCATGGATCCCGCTGCCTTGAATTACAATGCTTCAGCTGTCTATGATGACGGCACTTGTTTTTACATTCAATATGTGACGATCAGCGGATCAGGTGGGCAGGATGGTGATAATTTCGGTCGTGCCATGGCAAAAAGTGGGGATATTGCCGTCGTCGGCGCTCAGAAAGAAGATATCAGCGGACAGATGGATCAGGGGGCAGCTTATATTTATCAGCTGGATGACCTCGGCAACTGGAGTCAACTGGATGAATTAACCGCTAACGATGGCAGTCTGTTGGATTATTTTGGCAATGCCGTAGCGGTATCAGGGGACTATATTCTCATTGGTGCTTACAAAGCGGATGACGACAACGGGGTCAACATGGGGGCCGCCTATCTGTTCCACCGCGGAACCGAAGGAGATTGGACACAGCAGTCCAAGATCACACCCGATGACGGAGAGACAAACGATTATTTCGGTATCTCCGTTGCCCTGGAAAACGGTACTGCCGTGGTGGGTGCCTACCGCGATGATAATGAAAATGGCGACAATGCCGGGGCAGTCTATATTTTCGATATGGATAATGACTCCAATTGGAATCAAACTGCAAAGTTGATTGCAGAAGACGGTCAGGCTAACGATGCTTTTGGAGCTGCGCTGGATCTCTCTGCAAATCGCATTCTTGTCGGTTCAGATTTATACGATGGGGCCGGCCTGAACAATTGCGGTGCCGCCCACATCTTTGTTAAAGGCAGTGATGGCCTTTGGAGTCAGGAGAGCAGGTTAATGGCGGAAGATGCGGATTCCTTCGATCATTTCGGCTATTCTGTTGCCCTGGATGACAGCACCGCACTGATTGGTTCTTATCTCGACAATAATGATAACGGGACCATCGCCGGAGCGGCATATATTTTTACCTTATCAGCAAACAACTGGCAGCAGACAAATAAGCTGATCGGTGTGTCCGGATCGGATTTCTATTTCGGTTCTACCGTAGGGCTGGATGGAAATTATGCGGCCATCGGATCTGACCAGCGGCTCTTCTTCTATCGACGTGATGAAGAGAACCAATGGAGTGAAGGCGACGGTTTTGTCACCAATACCAATGAGCAGGTTTTTGTGGATAGTCTGCATGTCCTGGCGGCGAATTATCATAATGAACTGGTGCATGCCTATTCGCTGGCCGAATGGGAGGAATGGCTGAGTGTAGATGATCCAATTGGACTATTACCCCAACAATACAGCCTGGGACAAAATTATCCAAATCCATTCAATCCGGTAACGGTGATCCCTTATGACATTCCAGTTTTCAGTGAGGTAAGTCTTATCATTTACAATTTACAGGGCAGACAGGTCGCAGAGTTACTGCATGAAAGACAGTTGCCCGGTCATCACAGTCTGAAGTGGAATGCGGAGGACCTTCCGTCCGGGATCTATCTGCTCCGCTTAAAAGCAGGAGGCGTCAGACAATCCCGGAAAATCACCTTGCTCAAATAGGGGCGATGCCTCATACCTGAAAATAATCGTTTAATTACTCTTACAGAGGGGATCTGAAATACGCTCGCTTTTGCAAGTTTATTTCCCT
>CAZIYQ010000024.1:0-19708 GCA_964543505.1 uncultured bacterium
ACGTCGTCCGGTTGTCTTCTTAAATCTGTTTCTTTCATGCCGTAAATTTAATACTATTTTAATATATAATCATAGATAATAACCGCCGTGTTAATAGCAGAAGGTTGATTTGCCAGGCGTAATATTCAAATTTATAATGATGACCTCATTGTATAAAGTTAATTTAACCAGAACCGCTTGAGGAAAGCAATATTTATCTGGCGTCTCTTCTTTGGAAAATTACAGTGATATGGCAACAAAAAAATCCACTCTCCGGCAAATTATCCAGTCGTGTCAATGGCTTTCAAATTCAAATCTATTTCCTAAACAGCCCCGAGGAGGTTGGGAGGCCCTGATAACTACCCGTTTTTTTGTCTGACGCAACCTTCATAACTTGAAGTAAGCCCCCATTTCGCTCTTTATATCACACTATATTATCCCGTAATTTGGAGCGATGATGGAAAGAAAAATCACTCAAAATGCTGCAAAACGGCACAAGATCGAGACAGGTGACCCTGCAGCGGATCTCACAACAGCGTTAAAAAAACTCGCCCGTGAGCTTGGTTTTTCCCATATTGGCATCGTACCTGCAGCCCGGGATGACAGTTTCCCGCTTCAGCTCGCCGATTGGCTTGACCAGGGTTATCATGCCAGTATGGAGTGGATGGCCAAACGACAGAGGGAGCGCAGTGATCTGTTCGAATATTTCCCGGAAGCGAAGACCGTCATGTCAGTAGCCATCAATTATTTCTCGCCATCAGCCGATGGGGAAACGCCCTTCAAAATCTCGAATTATGCCTTAGGAGAAGATTATCACGAAGTCCTGAAAAAACGGCTTTTTCAGCTGCTGGCGCTGATCCGTGAATTTGACCCCGAAGTCAAAAGCCGGGTCTGTGTGGATACTTCACCGGTCCCGGACAAACTCTGGGCACAGCGGGCAGGACTGGGCTGGATTGGCAAAAATACCAATCTCATCACACGCGAAATGGGTTCGTGGCTTTTTCTCGGAGAACTCATCATTGATATTCCCCTGCGCTATGACGAGACTGAAGTGAATGACTACTGCGGCTCCTGTCAGGCCTGTATTGATGCCTGCCCGACGCAGGCGCTGGTGGCACCCTATCTGCTGGATGCCCGCAAATGCATCTCATATCTCACAATTGAACACCGTGGCGAGGTGCCCGAATCGCTTGCCGATAAATTTGAGGGCTGGATTTACGGCTGTGATATTTGTCAGCAGGTCTGCCCCTGGAATATAAAATTTCATCAGGCATCAGACGATCCCGCCTTTCAACCGCGGCAGGGTATTTTGGATTTTCTGCAATCCTGCGAACTGCCATTGGCAGAAATGAGTTTCAAAAAGTTATTCAAGGGCAATCCGTTAAAAAGAACAGGCGTTCAGCGTATGGAAAGAAATATCCGAGCCGTGCTGAAAGTTTTGGATGCAAATAGCGGAAACAGGTAACTTCCAGCATAGTAATAGTAGAAATTTAAGGAGTGTGAAAATGCCTAAAGTTGGAATCTGTCTTTCAGGTTGCGGTGTCAATGACGGATCGGAGATCCATGAGTCTGTTATCACCCTATTAGCCCTCGATCGAGCTGGTGCGGAGGTCTTTTTCATGGCACCGAACATTGCCCAAACCAAAGTTGTCAATCATCTCACCGACGAGGAGATGCCGGAAATCCGCAATGTGCTGGTAGAGAGTGCCCGGATTGCCAGGGGCAAGATCAGTGATATTGCCAAGGTCAACGCCCGGGATATGGATGCACTTATTTTCCCGGGAGGTTTTGGTGCTGCATTGAATCTGTGTGATTTTGGACTGAAAGGGGCCAATTGTAGTATTAATCCCGAAGTCGAAAGACTCATCAAAGAGATGATCACGGCGAGAAAACCCATCGGTGTCATCTGCATAGCGCCTGCCATGATGTCCCGGGCATTGAAAGATCTCGACCTCAAAGCCCGGCTGACGATTGGAACCGATGAGGGTACCGCCGGGCAGATGGGCAAACTGGGAGCCGTACATGTGGCCTGTCCGGTACGGGAATTTGTAGTGGATGAGCGCTATAAAATCGTCTCAACCCCCGCCTATATGCTGGCTGGTCGGATCTCTGAAGCAGCCGAAGGAATTGAGAAACTCGTTCAAAAAGTGTTAGCGCTAATCTAAAGTAAAAGAGCCTGAGTCCTCATGTCAATGCCCATCGCTTTAATAAAAGAATTTGGCGGGAGTTCACCAATTTTCCCCGTATCGGATTCCGTATTGTTCCCCAAAACGGGGCAGGCATATCATATTTTCGAACAGTGCTACATCGATATGGTGAAAGCCTGCCTGGCATCGGACCGCTTCATAACGGTAACCTTACTGAAAGAAAGTAACGGAAAAAAATACATTGGAGACCCACCTATCTACAATACCGGAACTCTGGCCTATCTCTTTGAAAGTAAAAATTTGCCCAATGGGGAATATGATATTATGCTCATGGGGCTGAAGAAAGTGCTGATCAACGAAGCCTCCCGGAGTTACACATTTCGCAGGGGTGCCATGACCATACTTAACGAGATAGCACACTGGCCAAGTGAGGATGCAGATCGTCAACGGCTCCTGGATACCTTCGCCAGATTTCTGACGCTGTCGAACAAAAAAACCAGTCTGGGCTTGTTTGACAATCCCATCATCGATTCTCATATGCTCACCAATATGATCAGTGCCTTGCTGCCCATACCGGTATCCGAACAACAAAAATTACTCGAATTGCAGGATGTCAGCCTGCGATTGGACGTGGTGTTGCAATATCTTGAAAAAGAGATTGACGCTGAACGCCGCATCGACGAACTCAAAGATATATTGCCAATACCTCCGGATTGGAATTGATCCGTAACAGTGTTTATCCTCATGAATTCTGCCAATGATTAAGCGCATTCTTTTTGCTCTCTGCGGATTGATTGGAGTCATCATTTTGGTGCTGCTTGTCAATACTCTGCGATTGGAATCAAAACAGGCGGATTTTCCGCCCCTCCCCAAATACCCAGTTCCCGAAAGTGCATTGGTGCATTTATCAGAAGCAATCCGGTTTCCCACCATTTCCACTGATGACAGCACTCACTTCAATCCGCTTCCCTTTGATGCCTTTCTGGATTTTCTGAAGCGCACCTACCCACTCTGTGATTCACTTTTAAACAAGACCCTCATCAATCAATATGGACTTTTGTATCACTGGCAGGGACAGGAGGCCTCCTTAAAACCGATTTTACTGACGGCTCATTATGATGTGGTTCCGGTCGATACCTCCTATGCGGGACGCTGGACGGAATCGCCCTTCAGCGGGAAGATCGATGACCAATACATTTGGGGCAGAGGCACGATGGATGACAAGCTCGGCGTCATTGGAATATTGGAAGCTACGGAGGCATTGCTGGGTGAGGGATATGTTCCGGACAGATCCATTTATCTTGCTTTCGGATTTGATGAGGAGATTAGCGGGGTTAACGGTGCAGCGAAAATCGCAGACTACTTTGCGGATCATCAAATCCGGTTTGCCTATGTGATGGACGAAGGGCTGCTGATTGCAAGAGAGCTTGTGCCCGGGATCAGCAAAGATGTGGCCCTGGTGGGTTTGAGTGAGAAAGGCTTTTTATCGGTAAAGCTGTCGGTCGTCAAAGAAGGAGGGCATGCTTCAATGCCCCAATCCGAAACCGTCATTGATATTCTGGCCACTGCAGTCCTGAACCTCCGGCGGCATCAGCCAAAGGCCCGTATCAGCGAGCCTGTGGAACGGTTCGTGGAATTTATCGGTCCTGAAATGCCGTTTTTACAGAGGATGGTTTTTGCCAACCGGAGCTTATTTGAAGGGCTTATTCTGAAGATTTACGAAGGTACTCCTGCAGGGAACTCATTGGTTCGGACCACCACTGCTCCCACCGTCTTCTCTGCAGGGGGAAAAGCCAATGTGCTGCCGGGGACAGCGTCTGCCATGGTCAATTTCAGGATTTTACCCAATGAGACGCTGGAAGGTCTGCTCGACCATATTAAAAAAACCATTAATGACCCCCGGGTTGAGGTAATGATCGCAGGCCCGGCGGTGGAACCTTCTCCGGTGTCTTCTACCGAGAGTCAGGGATTCCATACTATTGAAAAAACCCTGGGGCAGATTTACCCGGATGTGCTGGTAGCAGCCTCACTGGTGACGGCCGGGACCGATGGGAGACATTATACTTCCGTTGCGGATGATGTCTATCGCTTCTCACCGCAAACAGCCACCGCCGAAGATCTCTTGAGGCTGCACGGCCGCAATGAGCGGATCTCCAAAGAGGGGTTCAAAGATTGTGTCCGATTTTATCGCCAGTTGATCGTGAATGTAAATCCCTGAGTTCAGGGAAAGGTTACACAAGGGCCCGTAAATATGGGTACGTCCTCCGAGGCCATGGGCACAAAAACTGACCCTCTGCTGATACAGATAGCTTCTCCCGTGAGACCCGAAAACTGCAGATCCAGCAGATGGTTCGTGGATGAGAGCAGATAACTTCCCGCCGTGATGATGCCGCTGACTTGTCCTTCACTCGTGGTCGTGATCACCCAATTCGGATCATCCCCGACAGCACCGCCGGAACTTCCGTTGAGCAGCACACCGGTAACCGTAAATTCAAAATCCCCCGATCGGATATAGCTGCTGATATCAATTTCCAATACACCACTAACATCACCTGTGGGGGTAACCTCCCCGATGGACAAATAGGGCGGAGGCAGCACAATTGTGAACAGATCACTTTGGGTCAATCCGCCGAAAGTCCCCATGATCACATTGCCATCCTGGTCTCTCAAATTACTGCGTACAGGGTCGTGCATTTCAAGGTCAGTATAAAGGAAATAGTTTTCGTAGGCTCGTGACATAGCTTTTACTTGAAATTGATAAATTCCCGGGATTTCGGCGATCACATCCTGCACGATCCGGACCGAGTCTCCGGGTTCATAGCCCTCGGAGGAAAAGGCAGGATAGCCAAAAATATAATTCAGTTTTGGTACGCAGGTACTCAAATTGATCTGGGTGACTTCGAAAGCTGTTGACCAGAAACTGCGTGTTTCAGGATTGGAATAATAATAAAACGGCTGTGTGGCCAATTCTTCAGCAGACATGAATAGAAACATGAAATTTTCAATTGCACAGTCACCCTGATTCAAAATATCGCTGATTTCAGGGTAATTCTCAATATTGTTTTTGAATGGGGATTGACCCAGACTGTCTGCATAAAAGCGCACGGGCATTGCCAGTGTATCCGTGCCGGTGATCACGCCGTAATCACCGCAATCCGCATAGAATTGGTAAATTCGATCCTCGGGGGGAGTCGTACTGTTTTCAGGGAAGAGAATGGGATCGGTGTTGACATAGCCCCCATACCAGTAGGATTCAGCATCTGTCAGGGTTGGGTCGTATTCCGGATAGGAGATTAAACGGGCAGCCTGGGGATCAAAATGGAGCGGGTAAATCTCGCCATCAGGACCAGTGATCCGAACGGGACTGCAATCCATCACATGCACCTGCGGTAGGATTTCGGGATAATTGTCCACATGGGGTTCGCCACAGTCCGGCAGCCCATTGCCTTCCCCAATGCTGGGTTCACTGGTATTGAAATCACCGTCCTCATCTGTTGGATCGCCCGCCTGTCCATCCTCACCCAAGTCATCATTCAAGGGTTCATTGGGGTCCCATTGACCATTGGCATTGATGTCTGTATAGCTTTCCCAGTCGCCATTTTCGTCGATGCAGTTGTAAAGCGAATCCTCTGTGAGGCTGTAGGTCTTGTCGATGCGAACCAACACGGTGCTGTCCGCAGGATAAAGGATAGCTTCAATCCTGATCTCATCCTGATAATTTGAAACTGCCTGAGAGATGCCGTCAATCTGTGAGAGATCAACCTCTTTGCTACAGGAGTTCAACAACCAGACTGCTGAAAGGGTTAGGAATAATGTTTTTGATAATTTCATAGTTCAAACTCCCATCCAAAAGTCAAAATCACCGGGAACATGCTGTAAGCCGAAGCCCGGGCAGGAGAAGCATTGAGCTGCCAATTGTAGAGCAGCACATTAAAATGGTTGGTGAGATTGATGACTTGTACTTTAAAAGTGCCCTTCAGTCCCCAGGGACTGATATGCCTCGAATAGTTGAAATCGAGACGCACATAGGCAGGGTAGCGAGCGCTGTTTTTCGCACCGTAATAAGTATCAAAGCGTTGAAACGGATTGTCCATGGACCCAAAGATATCCTGGGATTGATGGAAGATCTTTCCCGAGGGTGGTGTAAAGGGTTGGCCACTGTGGGCAACGAGGCTGCAACCCAGAGTATTAATATTAGAGAATTCATAGTTCATTACCAGGTTCAGGGAATGGGGGATATCGTAATTGGCCCGATAGATCTCGCCCACTTCGCGTTCGAGACTGCCATTGCCGTTATAGTCCAGAGAGCGTTCCACAAAGGAATAGGAATAGCCCATCCAGCCGAATAATTTACCCTGGGTTTTTTTTACCAGAATTTCAATGCCGTAGGATTTGGCGGTTCCGGAGACAAAGCCCACATCTCCGTCAGAGGGATGATAAACTTTGCTGATATCCAGGATATTGCTGTAGGGTTTGTAATAGATGTCGAGAGAGTAGGTCAGACCGGCCCGGGCCAGAAAATCCACACCGAGCACGAAATGCTGTGCCCGCTGAGGTTTGTACAAGCGGGATATGGGCTGCCAGAAATCAACCACCCTGAGCAGCTGATCATCTTTGTTGATTGTGAAGAGAAATTGGGAAAAACTGCCCCAGCTGCCTTTAAGGGCAAGATTGGATTGCAGAAAATATTTGAAATTGATACGAGGGTCGATCAGCAGTGGACCGTAAAACTCGTATTTAGTGCTTCGCAGTCCGATATCCACTGCGAACTCCGGAGTGGGCCGCCAGGTTTCTTTCAAGTAAAATGCAAAAATATAGGGGGATTGGTTCCAGTTAATGATGGTGGAGCCCGCAAATTTCTCGTTGTAAAGCATTTTCAAGATTTTATAATTCCAGCCTAGCTGCAGTTTGTTTTTGTCAGTTGCATACCATGTAAATTGCTGGGAGATGCTGCGGTCCTGCACCAGGTTGTGCATGACGGCATTGAAAGCACTGGTTTCGGTGGAATCCGTGAAACCGCTCTCACGGTCAACGGTGAAGGTGAAATCGACATCAAAATAATATCTTGCCTGGGAAAGATGGGTTTCGAGCAGGTAGTTTGAGGATGGGTTATAGCGCCAGTTTAGACTGTTGGTTGTATTGCCCCAGACCCAGGTGAAATTTATTTCGGGGAAGTCCTCTCCACCAATATTGAGATAGAGATCATCTCTCCCGGAATAACCGGAGTAGGTCAACCGATTGGAAGAATTTAAATCCATATGCATTTTAAAATTCAGATCCCAAAAGTAGTAATTCCAGGGTTGAGTTTCATTTCTGTAATGATAATATCCTTTGGCCAACTGATCAAAGTAAGTACGCCGGCCTGAGAAAAACCAGGAACCCTTATAAGACGGTCCTTCCAGTAAAATTTTTGAAGTCAAGGGACTGATTTGCATGCGGCCTCCCCCATAATCGAGATACTTTTTCAGGGGGAAATTCTTGGGAAGCCGCCCATTTTTAGAATCGCCTTCTTTCGTCGTCAGGTTGATGACCGATGAAAGATGCCCTCCGTAGTTGACCTGGTAGCCGCCGGCGATAAACTCCGCATTGGAGATAGCGTCCGTATTGAAGGTCGAGAAAACACCACCGATGTGGTAAGGGTTGTAGATTTGAGTGCCGTCAAGATTGACCAGGTTTTCGTCGGGACTCCCGCCTCTGACGATGAGGGCTGCTGAAAAGTCATTGAGCGAGGTCACACTCGGCAGAAGTTGGAATGTGCGGAAGACATCGTCTTCCACGAATGCCGGGGACATACGCAGTTCCCGGTTGTCAAAGTTGATCCGGCTCACATTGAGATTTTTTTTAAAGTTGAATTGTTCTCCGGACACGGTAATTTCATCCAGAGAGACTGTAGTGGCTACCAGATTGACATCTTTGCGTAAATTATTCTTGGAGACCTCCACCGCAATTTTCACTACTTTGAACCCCATCATCATGACCTGTAAGGTGTAGGTTCCTGCAGGTAGCTTGGGGATGACGTAAAAGCCGTGAACATCCGCAGCTGCGCCACGCTCCAGTTCAGGGATCATTACATTGGCATAGGCTAGGGGCTCCCCATTTTTACTGTTGCGAACATAACCGGATATGGATAAAGCCCAGGAGAAATTCAACAAAATCAAAAAGAGCGTCGCATACAGCAGCATAGGAATTTGGGGAGCAGTTTTAGTCAGTGGCATTCAAATCAAACTTTCCAGCTATCAGTCATTCCGCTTAATGCCGAGTTCTTTGATCTTGCGGGATAGATTGGGCTGCCGCATCCCCAGTTTTTCTGCTGTGAGACTGATATTCCAATTGTTCTTTTCAAGGCTGTCGATTAGAAATTGAACGTCGAATTCCCGCCGTGCAGTGGCGAAATTCTGATTGCCCGAAAACACGGGTGCCGGAGCTGGTGAATTGGCTTCAGATTTCAAATGAGGTAAAATATCGTCAGCAGTGATCTCGCTTTTTTCAACCAGGATGTAGAGTCTTTCGATCAGGTTCCGCAGCTCACGGATATTCCCGGGGAAATAATAGCCGCTCATCACTTGGTGGGCTTGATCGCTGAGACTTTTTTTAGCCAGGTTCAATTCCACGGCAAAATGCTGCAGATAATGCTCAGCCAGAACAGGGATGTCTCCTTCACGGTCACGGAGGGCGGGAACCGTAATGGGCAGGACATTCAGTCTGTAAAACAGATCCTCACGAAAAGTCCCTTCTTCGATCATTTCCTCCAGGTTCTTGTGAGTAGCAGCGAGGATACGGACATCAATATCAATGGTCTGATGGCCTCCGACCCTCTCAAAGGTTCCCTCTTGAATGACCCTGAGGATTTTGGCTTGAGTCGCATAGGTCATATCACCGATTTCATCCAGAAAGAGAGTCCCATGGTGAGCCGTTTCCAGTTTTCCGATTTTGCGGGTATCAGCTCCTGTGAAAGCTCCTTTCTCGTAGCCAAATAATTCACTCTCGACCAATTCGGTAGGAAGAGCAGCTGAGTTGAAGGCGATGAACGACTTATGCGATCGTGGGCTTTTCTGATGAATGGCCCAGGCCACCAACTCCTTTCCCGTCCCGCTTTCCCCACGGATTAACACCTTGGTATCAGTGGCGGCCACTTTCTGAATAACTGAGCGGATTTTCTGTATCTGAGGGGATTGCCCGATCATCTTGTATTTGTCCTGCCGTTCGGTATCGATGTGCTGCGTTTTATTCCGAAGTGTTCGGGTATTCGAGATATTTCGGATAGTGGTCAGGATCTTCGCCATAGACAAGGGTTTTTCAAGAAAATTATAAGCACCCATCTGCACTGCTGTCACGGCGGTTTCGATATCACTATTACCCGAAATCATAACCACATCAGTATCGATGTCCTTTTCCTTTATTTTTTTAAAGACCTCCAATCCGTTCATCCCGGGCAATCTGACATCGAGAATTATGAGATTATAATGATGCTTCTCTAATTTTGAGAGACATTTTTCACCGGTTTCGGCACTATCAACCTGGTTGCCTTCATCCGTAAGGATATCTGTTAAGGTGTAGCGGATGTTTTTTTCGTCATCAACAACTAAAATACGCATATCAATTTCCTTTTCCTGTGGACACAGTTGCAAGAGAGTCCGTTTCGATATATTTTTGAATATTAAGAACGAAGAGCGTTCCTTCATCGCTTGTTCTTTCAACCGAAATAGTCCCCGAATGCTGTTCAACAATTTTACGAACGATGGCTAGTCCGAGGCCGGTGCCTTTTTTCTTTTTTGAGTAATAGGGTTCAAAGATTTTCTCCACATCGTCTCTTGGAACGCCCTTGCCGTTATCGCTAATGTGGATAAGGACGGAATGTTCAGAATCTGTGCTTGTGATGGTAATTTCCGGATACCTTTCGCAAGCCTGGATTGCATTTTGTATCAGATTGACAATCACAACTTTGAATTGGAATTTATCCCCATAGATCTTTTGAACAGCGGGATCCAGATCGAGATGAATATTGGCCATATCCTCATAAGGAGTGACGACTTCAGCGAGCAGTTTGTTGAGTTTGAAATAGGCAAATTCCAGATCAGGTAATTTTGCAAACTGAGAAAATGACACCGTAAGTTTTTTTAAATTTGTAATTTCTTCCTTGATCACTTCAATTGATTTTGGGATTATCTCATGGACAGAATCGGGATCAGCTTTATATTTATACTCCAACCGTTCAACTGTCAGCAAGATGGGCGTCAGCGGGTTTTTAATCTCATGGGCCATGACTCTGGCCATCTCCCTCCAGACAATGTCTTTCTCAGCCTGGATGAGTTTCTCCTGGCTGCGGGCGATCTCACGGGTCATTGAATTGAATGATAGGATGAGATCGTTGAGAGGTGAAAATTTGCTTTGGTCTAAATGAATATCCCAGTTGCCCTGTATGAGTTGATGAGTTGCCTCCTGCAATCGATTGAGTGGTCTGCTGATCAAATTAAAGGATACGAGTGAAATAAGCAGCATTACGATAATTAAAAATACAAAGATAAAGATTGAATAAAGGGCGATATCCTCCTCAAAAAAATTCCCCGCCAGTTCCCTTTGTTTTTCATTACTTAGTAATTGTTCAATGTCGTTCTGATAATCGAGACTGTCTTCTGGGTTGAAGTGATTACCGTAATTCTGGTACAATGCTGACAGGTCTTCACCAATTTCCAGAGAAGTTACTTTTTGCTTATATTGATCATAGCTTGTCATGAAGAAATATCGATAAAAAAGTACGGATGTTGTCAGTACCAAAATAGTCAGAGAGATGATCTGTGAGCGAAAAGAAGGGATGTGCAGTTTCATTGTTTAAAGATATCTTGTGTGAACTGCTCTGTTTTGATTTCTGGTTTGATGCTGTTCCAGTAATACATAAGGTTGACTTCTTTATCGATGCCTTCCAGATAGATTTTGTTCAAAGCCGCACTGAGTTTGATGTAAAAAGCTTCTTGGTTTAACAGGTCATCTCTTGATAAGACCACATAACCTGAAATCCTATTAAGCAACGATTTTGCTTCCCTCAATGATTCGACTTCAAAAATTTCATTCGTTTCTGAATAATAGACAACATAATCTCTTTTCAGTAATGAATATTTAAGGCTATGGTATAGTGTTTTCGCGGAAAGTGGTTTACGTGAGCTGCTGTTGTAGATACGAATCTTGTATTGAATTTTTATTTCCTGACCTGAATTGAACATTTTATCCAGATCTTCAGAGTAGCAATTTGTAATGCTTGAAGAGAGGGTTATGGTATCCCCCTTTGTATCAAGGTCACAGGACGCAAACCGTGGGCTTACTCCTGAAATCGTAGAATAGAATAAGGAGCCTATTGTAATGATCCCGGTTATGATTTTATCAAACATATTCTTGTTCTAATTATTTATCAAAGGGTTTAACAACCAACACAGGACAGTTCGCCAACTGTGCCGTATGAATGGATTTACTGCCTCTGAAAAATTTTAAGAATTCGTTTTGTGTTCCCTTGCCCATAACGATGATATGATCATGCCCTGCTTTAGCAAGAAAGGCGTCCACGGGATTCCCGTTCACCAATGAGGCAGCATGTTTTATTTTTTGTAATCTCAAGTATTTTAGAACCCATTTATGAGCATTTAGATAGCCTTTCCCAAAATCTTTTCGTTTACTAACGGTAATGACCTCAACTTCTGCGTTCAAATGTTTTGCGGTTCTGGCGCCGAATATGACAGCTCTGCGGGTGGCCTTGGAATCATCAACGCAAAGCAGTACTTTATACTCTAATTCTTTACGGAAATTTTTAACTATCAGGACACTGGTATCAAGAAATTGTATAAGTTTATGAATTTTTCTTTTATCCTCAGAAGCTCCAATTATTGCTAATTCATAATCTCGGGTTTCAGTTTCTTTTTTAAGCTCGTTAAGTAGATCACCCTCTCTCAGGATGAAGCGTATCTTTTCGCCTGATACATCCGGTAGTATCATCCTGAATCTACCCTTATCTTCAAGAAGGTGTTCGGATTTAAAATCAGGGGACTCTTTTGCCAGAAAGCCAAATTCCTTCAACGCCTCGAAGGCCCAGTGCAAAACTTCGATGCCGGGGTGGTAAATTTGCCAGTCAGAAAGCGATTTCCGGGCCATTTCGACTTCATTGGCCATCATTTCTTTAGGTTTATTCCCGATGTAGATTACCGAGATATCAGCTGAAAACCCATTGGCGATCTTAGCGGCAATCCGTAGTGTACTGCGTGTTTCATTTAATGTATCCTTTATACCGACGAGAAATCTCATTACAGCTTCTCCTATTTAAAATTTGTTAGATGGATGATCAAGGGCCAATAAAATACAATTACAAGAATAGTGGTCAGTATCGACATTAGTCCAACCCGCCAGCCAGCTTTGAGAAAATCGGTAACCTTTACCAGTCCCGAAGAATAAATAATCATGCAGGCTGGTGCAGCAAATGCAGAAAAATAACCAAAAGAAGATACGACTGCAGTTGTCAAACCCATATAAAGTTGATTTTCTTTCATCGAAAGCATGATGGGTCCCAACACGGCCACCGTACCGCTGGAACTCATAATGTTCCCCAGGACCGCGGTCATGGCAATGTTGAGTAAGTAGGGCAGAAATTTAAATTGTGTGATGAGATCCCCAAATGAAGATGTGATGGATTGACTAATCCACAGGGCAGTGCCGGCATTTTTCATTTGAACGCCAAGTGAGATTGCTCCGGCAAACAACAGTATCACTCCCCAATTTGTACCGTTGCTGATATCTTTCCATTCCACTAATCCTGTTGCCATATAAAGAATCGCACCACTGATGGCAATAATTCCCATCCCGATTCTTTCATTGAAGAAAATCCAGCTGATCAATGTGAGAACAAAAATGCCGATGGCCACGATTTCCCTTGCTGTGATCTTGCCCTTTTTTGCGACCTGTATTCTTAATTTCCTGATTGGAGTATCCAGAATTTTATATTCTGGTTTGAAAACATAGCCCAATAGTAATGCAGCGGGTACAGCTTGAATGATCACAAGTGGATAAACCATCAGCATCCACTGAAAGTAGGTCAGATAATGACCAGTCTCGGTGGCGGATTTCCAGTATTCTATCATGATAGCATTTCTGGCACCACCTGAGGGAGTCCCGATACTGCCGATAATAGCACCATAGGCAATGGAGAATAATATAATTGCGGTCAGTTGAGGCGTTGGTTTTTTATCTGAGGCAAATTTCACCAAAGTCAAACCTACGGGTAATAACATTGCTGCGACGGTATGTTCTCCGATGAAAGAAGCCAATAGTGCTGAAATGATGGTGAATCCCAAAACGATATTCCTGACTTTATTCCCCGTGATGCGGATGATCCCCAATGCTAATCTTGTGTCTAATCCTTGGTGAATAATAGCGACAGCCATCATCAGCGACCCCATAATGAAGAATACGGAGTCGCTCATATAGGAGCGGGCGACTTCTGATGGGGATGCAATCCGAAATGAGACTTCCAAAACGGCAATGAGTAATGCAGTTGCGGGTAATGGTATGGGTTCAAGAATGATCAAAGAGATAGCCATTATACTGATGACGAAAGTCCTGTAACCCCTGACTGATATACTGGTTGGATACGGCAGCCAGTAAAGCAAAATACCGACGAGCAGGATGATCAGTAGCCATCGTTTTTCCTGTAGCCAGAACAGGAATGCTCGTATTGCCCGATCATTCATGATAATAGTGTCATGTTAAGGTTAGAGATACTGGAACCAGAATCTAAAAAAGGGATTTATCGGAGTTGAGACACTTGAGATATGGATTATTTTTGACCTGTTGCAGTGGCTCGGTAGTTCACCGGTTTTCCTCTGTAATCTCACAAGTGGATGCAGAAAAGCGGGATATGTTACTTTTATAGTCTCTGCAACTGAGTTAATTTGATTTCTCTTTTCATTTTAAAACTAGCAATGTTCACCTAAAATTTAACTGATTATTATGTGTCGAGAACATTATTATCTTTGGAATGAGAAGAAAAACAAGACTTTTATGTGCAGAATTCAGATCACAAGGTGAGATCTAAATATCAGGGAAAGAAGTCGGGAGTAATAGGGTTTGTCGGGATTTAGTTTAGATAGCCAATCAATGAGCAAAGTTAGATGAAATCGTGTTATGAAGAACTTCGAATGATACGGGTTTTTTAAAATAATTTATGGGATCACTCTGTTTGAGTGCTGCCTGGACTTCAGTATCCATACTGCCATGGCCAGTCATAATAATTTTCTGAAGGTTTCCCTGAATTTCATCAGCCATATTGAGCAATTCAATACCACTGATCACGGGCATCCGAATATCAGTAACTATTACGTCAAAGGCTGATTTGCGTAAAATCTCGATGGCTTCCATACCGGAATTAGCCGTTTCGATAATGTAGTCATCTGAAAGCTGCTCTAACCCTCTTTTGATAAGTTTGCAGAGCCTGACTTCGTCATCAACAATCAATATTTTAATAACATTCATAATAACCTCGAATGATGAAAAGACTTATGGCATTTATTACAAAATATATCTTAAATTACCGGTCCCCATTCAATAGGATGAGGAGAGCTGTAATTGAATATTTCGTAATGAAATGCAATATTTGTCAAAAAAACCTAAGTCCACTCCCGGCACATCAGCAGGGCCTGTAATTAAATAGGAGCTGCCTCGTCTACGGCTGTAATCTAAAATGGCTAAACAATACAAAAAAAGAACAATCTTGAAAATATTTATATAATATAAATTATTTTGATATTATGGCATTTCTTCGTAATATAGTGACGGTTAATAGTGGGGCAATCCCCGCAATTTAAGGGAATTATTGCTCACACTAATTATTAGGTATTTGAGAATAATTAAAATAACTCAATGCTGAATGAAAATTTGTGTAAAAATAATGAAATATTAAGTAGAAATAACAAATTTTGTAATCATCGTTATTTGTTTTGTAACATAGTAAAAGGAGTTGAATCATGAAACGTTTATCTTTAATCTTGTCCATTCTTGCCATAACATTATTTATTGGCTGTAATAATCAATTGGTTGCACCCTCCGGTGACAGCACCTACAATGGTGTTCAAATCCAGGACATTGAAGCCCCTTATCTTCTAAATAACACTGCCGACGAGTCTTTGGGACGTTTACAGATTGCTGACCTTGTTCCTGACGGCACCGTCTATGGTAATGTAAATGATCCTGATAATGTATACTTTGCACAAGGCGGTGAAATCTTACCTGCAGGCTCATGGGTTGATAATTTAGATCATAGTGATTTTTCCACAATTGTAAATTCGGATGCGGTCTTGATCTTTTCTGCCACAACCTCAGTCTCTCTAACGGACCCTGTCGATATGGTCTATCTAGACGTTAGTTACCAATGGCACCTGGCAGAGAATAGCATGATGGTAGATGCCAATGGTATAATGACCGGGGCGGCTGGGTCCTGTAGTATTTCGACCGATGCCCAATTCGGGATTGGCGGAGAAGGCTCCGATAATGCTGTCCTCTCGTATTTCGGAATTGGCGGCGAGGGAAGTGATAATGAACTTTTAACAATTTTTGGAATTGGCGGAGAAGGCTCCGATAATGCTATTCTTGACGGTTTTGGAATTGGGGGCGAGGGTTCAGATAATTATGGGATTGGCGGAGAAGGCTCTGATAACGCCCTGCTCAGCTATAATGGGACCCCGGTAACGACGACACCAGCACCATTTCTCCTGAATGCAAACCAGCTTGGGCTTTTGAACAGCACAGAAGTACAACTGCCTCTGCCTGCTGGAACCGTGTACGGACATGCTGACTATCCCGGTGAAGTCTTCCTTGCTGTGGGCGGTGAAGCGCTGCCTGCAGGTGCCTGGCTGGATAATTCTTACAATTATGCTTTCGTTGCAAATGTCAACAGTGCAACTCAGGTTACCTTCGTCGATTTGGCCTATGTGCTCATCACAAATGCAACCAACACACAATATTTAAATAATGATAATGTCTGGGTTCCCGTCGCAGGCAATGCCGCAATCTGGACACGTTCGGTTATGACTAGCGTGGATGGCGGTTGTATCATCGATACAGGTACAAAATTTACTATTGGTGGCGAAGGCCAGGATAACGGCTAATTTGCTAAAAAATAAGCCTAAATAAACATAAAATATAAGTTGAATATTTATTAGACTTTTTTGTAAATTGCACTATGAACAATGACATAAATAGTCTGGTTCAATGGACATCAGCTTCAGTTGAGCAAGTCCACACTGTCGATTTCCTAGAATTCATCAGTCAGATAGGCTTTTATCAATTTAATCAGTTAAAGCCTGCGAATGTTGATGTAGATTCAATAGAAGATGAGAAACTTAGGACCATTTTTATTGCTGGCAAGGCCAAGATGTTTTCACTCGAAGGAAATTTTCTGGCAACTAAATTGCTTATGGATCGAGCCACGAACGATGCTCGCCGTCAATATATACTCAAATCTGCTGGGACGGATACAAAAGTAAAAGATGATGTATTCGCGTATGTAAAATATGAAGCGGGGCTTTTCCATCGTAAAATTATGGAATTGTCAACATCTGAACAGTATTTCCAAGATGCAGAGGGTTTAGTTGATTCATCTAATCTAAAATCATTAATCCAATATCAACTCGAAACACTTCATGTCGAGCGAAACCCGGACAGTGATGTTCGAAAACTTGTAAGAATAGTGAATGATTTTAAAAATCGTGATCTTCTAATTATGCACATACTTGGTCTTCACAGACTTGGTATTATTCATCGAACCAGGAAACGATTTGATGAGGCATTTGAATACTATTCACAAGCAATTGAGTTTGCTAAAGAGAATCATTATGATTACCTGATATGGCTAGTAAAAAACGCAATTGGGTTTTTAAAGTTGCAGCTTGGTGAATATGATGAAGCGTTGTCCATTTTTCAATTATATAAAGATAGATCAAAGAGTTTTTATATACAGTCTATCATGACTGAAAATATTGCCTTAATTTATTATAATCAGAAAAATTTTAAATTAGCAGTCGATTATTGTTATAAAGCACTGGACATTAGTCTAAAAAATCATGTTTATTCTCAGATTACAAATGAATGCCTTTTCTTGGCAGACACCTACGAAAAACATTTTAAACAACCTATTAAAGCAAAATATTATTATAAGCTTGGTTATGACCAGGCAATATTACAAGTGACTCATGGTCTAAAAATGGCTGGCTCGCTGTCGGAAGCCGTCAACAAATATGTTGAATTCCTGCAGAACTATTTTCCGGAAAAATCAGGGGCCGAATTGCCGGGTCATATTTTCGACTTCGCACTCAATATGGAATGGCAGGAAATTAAAGATCTCTTCCAATACAATCTGGTTGTCTATCATAAACTGGAGATCAAACCCGAAGAAGATCTGTTCAGCAAACTGAATATGAAATCGACAACCTACTATTCACTGCAGGCAAAGCTTGCGAAAAAGGGTTTTGCCATTCCCGATTTCAGGAAAAAAGAGATCCAGTTTGCCGGAGATCAAATCCTTGAGTCATTACAAGGATACATCCGTAACCTCAGAGATGTCACCTGGGAAGGTGCCAATAAAAGTTTCGAAAAAGATATGTTCAGATTCTTGTTCAGGAAATATGGTTACCAGAAAACAAAACTTTCTAAAGTCCTCAACCTTAGTTACCCCGTGGTCGTTGCCAGAACCAAAGAGCTCACACAAAGTATCGAAATATTCAAAGAACAACCCTCTTTGAAGCGCTAACCTGCTCGATCAGCCCCCGACCCCACAGCAAATTAATCACCGTAATTGATGTTCTCTTTGATGAAAACATCGAAATCAGCTAACTTATAACCCGAAGTCCAGGTTTATTTCTCGAAAGAAGGAAATCAATCCGGCGAAGATAATTTTCAAACATGAAAATGAAAAACGATGCTACAAAAAATTAGATTTTTGACCGCTGGAGAATCGCATGGCAGGGGGCTCATGGGAATCATCGAGGGAATCCCTGCAGGGCTTCCTCTTGATGAGACCTATATTGCCAATGAACTCGCTCGCCGCCAAAAGGGCTATGGCCGCGGTGGCCGCATGAAAATCGAGACAGACCGTGCCGAGATCTATGCCGGAGTACGATTTGGTAAGACCCTGGGGTCACCGATTGCCTTGCTGCTGCCCAACAGGGACTGGGAAAACTGGCAGGAAAAGATGTCCATCGAGCCGGAAGTTGGCAAGGAGATAAAACCGGTGACTCTCCCCAGACCGGGGCATGCCGATCTCGCCGGTGTAGAAAAATTCGACTTCGATGATATCCGTAATGTGCTGGAACGATCCTCCGCAAGGGAGACGGCGATGCGCGTGGCCTTGTGCAGTATCTGCCGGAAATTACTGGGGACAGCTGAAATTACCGTTGCCAGTCGTGTTCTTCAGATTCATGACATAATTGACGATTCCCCGCTTCCGGCAGGAGTGACACCCGATGAGTTGAACCATTTAGTGGATGCATCTCCGGTTCGTTGTCTGGGGAAGGATCATGAGAAACAAATGATACAAGCCATCGATCGGGCCCGGGAAAGTGGAGATACCGTGGGGGGGATTTTCGAAATCATAGCAGAGGGACTGCCTTACGGACTCGGTTCATACACCCACTGGGATAAAAAGCTGAACGTGAGGATCAGTGCAGCTCTTTCTTCCATCAACGGCGTTAAGGGAGTAGAGATCGGCAGGGGATTCGATTCAGCAAGATCCCCGGGGAGTTCAATCCAGGATGAGATCCTCTGGCAGAACGAAAAATATCAGCGCAGCTCGAACAATGCAGGGGGAATAGAAGGCGGTATGTCAAATGCACAGCGGATCATCGTCCGGGCGGCGATGAAGCCCATTCCAACGCTACGAAAACCTCTCAAGTCTGTGGATATCCGGACGAAAGAATCGCATACTGCCCATATTGAGCGCAGTGATGTCTGTGCAGTACCAGCAGCGGCCGTCATCGGGGAAAGTATGCTTTGTCTCGTATTGGCAGATGCCCTACTGGAAAAATTTGGAGGGGATTCAATAAACCAAATGCTTGCACACCTGAAACTTACCAGCCGCTATTAATCCATTATCAGCACCAAAATGAATGACCATGGAGGAGTTGCCTAAATCTTCCAAACCGATCAGGCATCAGGATCAATGGCTTTTTCAAGCCATGATATTCCCACTGCTTCCCAGTTTTCTTCTTTTGATGCATCAATGTAGCGCTCCCATGCGTAAATCCCCGTTTCCTTTGCAATCCGTTTAAACTGCATGGTTGTTATGGCGCTGCTCAGGATAACAACCGATCTTTGCATGCCCTTTTGTTTATAAAGTTTTTGCCCTTCGACCATATGGTTTTGAGAATCTTCAGGAAGAGGCTTCAAAGACCGCATATCGACAAACACACCAAACTGCCCATTTTCATTCTGCAGTGCAAGCTTTGAATCTTCTACCCATTGATTCATCTCTTCTGCTTTAATAAAATCGGAGAAAATCAAGTGATATCCGTAAGATTTCTTGTCAATTTTGTACATGAAAACTCCTTATTATTTGT
>CAZIYQ010000025.1:0-19433 GCA_964543505.1 uncultured bacterium
CGGATTTTACAACGGAAACAGGGTCAGTAATCATTTCAGCATACACCGGTACATCGATTTGCTTGCCCAGGATTTTCAGCTGTTCAATCGCTGCCGGTCTTTGTAAATCAGCAGCGATCAGGAAGGGTGTTTTCCGACGCTTATTTTTCAAAAAATATGCAAGCTTTGCACAGGTTGTTGTTTTTCCCGAACCCTGCAGTCCTGCTAATACTATCACTGTCATTCCAGAAGATTTGAAATGAATTTCCTCTGCTGTATTTCCCATAAAATCAGCCATTTCATCCTGAATAATCTTGATGAACTGCTGACCTGGTGAAATGGATGTCAGAACTTTTCCGCCCTTTGCTTTTTCGGCAATACGCTGGACGAATTCTCTGGCGACTTTAAAATTGACATCTGCTTCGAGGAGACTCCTGCGAATACTCCTAATTGCTTCCTGGATATTGGCATCAGTTATTTTGCCTTGCCCCCGGATTGTCTTAAAAATTCCGGCAAACCTATCCTGCAATTGTTCAAACATTCAATTCAACTTTCAAAAAACGATTTCAGAAATAGCCGGTAAATTTAGGGAATACTTGACTATCCTGCAATATTGAAACTTTTTAAATTTTAAATCTTTGCTGCAAGGATATTTCATGCTCAAAAATCCCCCTTTGTTCTACGCAGAACAACATCTTCTGTGACGAGATTTGACTCTTCAAGAATAGAATAAGTCACTGAATCAGCCACCCGCTCCACAGACATCATGCTGGATTGGTCAAACGGAAAATTGACTTTATCCCAAAATTTTGATGAGAAGGTTCCGGGGAAAACAGAGATGACCTTGATATTGAATTTTCGCAATTCTTCACGCAAACTGTCTGCAAGACCCTTTAGACCGTGTTTGCTGGCAACATAAGCCGCAGATTCAGGATAAGCCTGTAAGCCTGCCGTGGAGTTGATAAAAACGATTTGCCCTGTTTTGCGTTTTTGCATCTCATCTACAAAAGCTCTCGTGATCAGATATGCACCCCGTAGATTCACATTCATCTGCAAATCCCAGTCAAGAGTGGTTGAGTTTGTGAATCTGGCAAATTTGCCCAGCCCTGCATTGTTCACAACGGTGCTGATGAATCCGATCTCTTTTACTTGTACCTTGAGCGATTCGATGGACTCTTCACTGCACACATCTGTCGGAATCACCCTGCATCGGCCCCCGTCTTTGATTATCAGGTTTGCTGTTTCGGCAAGTCCGGATTCGGAACGAGCGGCAAGAATGACCAGTTGACCAGCACTTGCCAATTTGAGAGAGATGGCTCTGCCGAGACCGGATGACGCTCCCGTAATGAGGACTATTTTTTGGTTACTGGTCATAGAAATTATGAGTTATTTTTTATTTAGCCTGCGAAATTAGATTCAATGCACTCCCCGCCTTGAACCATTCGATTTGTTTTTTGTTGAAGGTATGTTCAACTGCAAATTCATCACGAGTACCGTCCGAATGATTGAGAATGGCTTTCAGCTCTTTGCCGGGAGCAAAATCAGCCAGTCCGGCAATGTCGATTTTATCATCTTCCCTGACAAGGTCATAGTCCGATTTATTTGCAAAGGTGAGTGCAAGGATGCCCTGTTTTTTAAGATTCGTTTCATGGATCCTGGCAAATGATTTTACAATTACGGCAGCGACTCCGACAAACCTTGGTTCCATTGCTGCGTGCTCTCTTGAAGATCCTTCGCCGTAGTTTTCATCACCTATAACGACTTGGGGAATGCCCTTGTCTTTATAATATTTTGCAACTTCGGGTGTATCATCATATTTGCCGGTGAGTTGATTTTTGACACAATTTGGTTTATTGTTAAAAGCGTTAACAGCTCCCATCAGCAGATTCCCTGAAATATTTTCAAGATGACCCCTGAATCTTAGCCAGGGTCCGGCCATGGAAATATGATCCGTTGTACATTTTCCTTTGGCTTTGATTAAAAGTGTTAAACCAGTCAGATCATTACCATCCCATGGTTTAAAAGGCGTCAATAATTGAAGCCTTTGGGAATCCTTGCTAACAACGATCTGTATAGTACTGCCACCTTTCGGAGGGGCTTGATAGCCCGGGTCTTCAACTGCAAAACCATCTTGTGGCAATTCATCTCCGACAGGTGGATCCAGTGACACGGCCTCTCCATTTCGGTTGGTCAGTTTGTCCGTCAATGGATTAAAAGTCATCGAACCGGAAATTGCCATGGCGGTCACCATTTCCGGAGAAGCAACGAAAGCGTATGTGTTTGGATTACCATCAGCCCGTTTTGCAAAGTTCCGGTTAAAGGATGTGATGATTGAATTTTTCTCCTGTTTTTCGGCACCTGCCCGAGCCCATTGACCGATGCAAGGTCCGCAGGCATTGGCCAGGACTTTTCCGCCAATAGACTGGAAGTCTTTCAGCTGGCCATCCCGGTCAATCGTATAACGTACTTGTTCGGATCCTGGCGTAATCGTAAAATCAGCTTTAACTTCTAAATTTTTATCAAGGGCTTGGCGTGCAATAGAAGCGGCTCTGTCCAAGTCTTCATAAGAGGAATTCGTACAGGAACCAATTAGGCCGACCTCCATTTTTTCTGGGAAATCATTCTCTTTTACAGCCTTTGCAAACTGGGAGATGGGCCAGGCTCTATCAGGTGAGAATGGTCCGTTCAGATGAGGTTCCAGAGTCGAGAGGTTGATCTCGATAACCTGGTCATAGAACTTGTCCGGATTTGCTACTACTTCGGGATCAGTCTGCAGATGGTCACTAATGTTTTGCGCTGATTCGGCAATTTCTGATCTACCGGTTGCGGTCAAATAAGCAGCCATCTTCGCATCAAAGGGGAAGATGGAGGTAGTTGCACCTATTTCAGCCCCCATGTTACAGATGGTTGCCTTGCCAGTACAGGAGATTGATTTTGTGCCTTCGCCAAAATATTCCACGATACAGCCGGTTCCTCCCTTGACCGTCAAAATGCCAGCCAGCTTTAAAATAACATCTTTAGGGGCAGTCCAACCCTGGAGTGCTCCCGTCAATTTAACACCGATGATCTTGGGATACTTTAACTCCCAGGGGATGCCGGCGATTACATCAACTGCATCGGCACCACCTACGCCGATAGCAATCATTCCCAGCCCTCCGGCATTGACAGTATGTGAATCGGTTCCGATCATCATGCCTCCCGGGAAAGCGTAATTCTCAAGAACCACTTGATGGATGATACCGGCTCCGGGCTTCCAAAATCCTATCCCGTATTTTTGACAAACAGAGGATAGAAAATCATAGACTTCACTATTGATATCCAGCGCAGTGGATAGATCCTGTTTTGCTCCAACTTTGGCTTGAATTAAATGATCGCAATGAACGGTAGTTGGAACAGCTGTTTGATCCTTTCCAGCCATCAAAAATTGCAATAAGGCCATCTGCGCTGTTGCGTCTTGCATCGCAACACGGTCCGGTGTGAAATCTACATATTGATCACCACGTTGGTAGTCGCCCTGTAAATTCGATGCAAGATGAGAAAATAGTACTTTTTCTGTTAAAGTTAATGGATGTCCGAGGGTTTGCCTCGCCTTCGACACATGAGTAGGCATTTTGCTATAATAAGTTCTAATCATTTCAAGATTAAATGTCATTGAATTCCTTTCTAATTGATACCTTCTCCAATTGGATGCAGGCACCGAAATATTGTTCTTTTCTAATATTTTTAAAATTCTACCAACAGCTTACGCTAATTTATTAAAAATAAATATAAGGATTTTGTAAAACTTCTATAAAATTAAAGTGTTAAAATTTAATGACAATTGATAATCGATAACAATCACAGCTTTATGAATTTCCAAATAACATTAAGAATATATTTATCCCCAACCTGGGAAGGCGGTAAATTCAGCTCAATGCATTTCTTGAGAAATACAAATTATCTGGCAGCTTTAATTTTTGTTGCTACGGTTTTCGCATCTGGAGTGCTCAAAAGCAATGATTTTGAGCAAGCGCTCACATCCCGAAACCTTGATGCGGAATACCTGATCCTCACATCAATGGATTTACAACCTGCTGCTGAAATGATTAGTACACTTCACTCAGATGAAGTGGCTGAACCTTACCGCCTGATTACTGAAATTACAAATGTGGATACACTTACCATGGGTAATTATGAGGGGTATCCACTGAATTTCGCAATCCGCCAATATCTTCTTGACAGAATTGCAGATTCTCCCAGCCTCAGATATTTACTGCTTTTAGGTGATGAAAACTATCTTCCTCCTATTTACACACTTGGTGGAGATTCACCATCAGACGATTTTTATACATCTGCAGTGGAATATACTGCGATTCCGCAATTAGCCACAGGCCGTATCCCCGTCCATAATATCGAGGACGCATTACAATTCACAGATAAATTAAGAAGTTATGTGTTGACACCAGTGCCCGGCAATTGGCGGGACAAGATCATGCTACTTGCGGATGATACCAACAAAAGCAGCAACAATATCCAGATTGAGATGACCCATGTTGCATACTCAAATGCTCTCTATCAAACATTGCGGGATCAGTTCAATGTCCTGACGATTTACGGTACCGAATATACTCCACAACCGGGACCCGGCTGGCTGGTCCAACCGGATATGACGGCCGATGCCTTAGCTACGATCAATTCGGGCGTTGCTATGCTGAACTACATCGGACACGGCAGCCCGACGACATTAGCAGATGAGAAAATTATCGATATGGATCGGGACTTGCAGCAGATTCATGACCCCGTGAATGCGATTTGGGTCGTCGGAACTTGCAAATTTGGTTGGTATGACGAGAAAGATGCCATGTCAGAAGCACTGTTGCTGAAACCGGATGGGGCAATTGCGCTGGTAGCTGCATCCAGGGATATTCAACCTTCCAGCAATTACAGCTATCTGAATAATTTCTTCAGTACTATTCAGGATTTTGTGAACAATGAAAATGACTATCGAATCGGTGAACTGGTCAGTTTCATCAAAAATGACGGCCCTTATGAACATTTGTTTCATCTGCTCGGAGACCCTGCCATGCGGCTGCCATTTCCACACATGGCTGATGTCATAAATGATACAGGGACATCTGATACTTTGAGAATCCTCGAACCCATGGACATACAGTTAAATCCCGAATATTCTGATGACAATAATTATCTGATAATAAAGGGACCTGAGAAAAATATTATGCGTGGATTCCCGGAAAATAATCCCACTAATTTTTTATTCTACAAACTTCCCGGCGACGTCATTTATCAAGGATTTATGGCGGATCAGGCTCAGATTATCATTCCGATAGATATTCAGTTTTGTGACACCTGTAAGGGGAGTTTTTCTGTTTACTCTGATATCGGAAGCGGTGGCGAGGGGTCTGATCTATTTTCAGCTGTGGACAATCGACTTTCACTGCCAATTACAGAATCAACCGCAGAAATTTTGGACGATGAAGGTCCTCTGATAACCATACAGTCAAATGGAGCGGAAGTCAAACCCGGTGGAGTTCTCTTTCCACCTTACAGCATTGAAATAACTTTCAGCGACGAAAGTGGCATCAACCTGATGGACGCCATGGGACATGGTTTGAGATATTGGCTTGATGATCCCTCCGGCACATCGACTTTAATCCCATTTTTTATATATAATACTGCCATCGAGGGACAAGCTGCGGTAAACTTTTCTTCTGTGACTCCGGGTACCCATAACCTGGTCATAGAAGCCTGGGATAATATTAACAACAAAACGCAGTCCGCATTTGAACTGTATTTTTCAAGTGCAGATCATTTTTATGCTGAAAATATCTTTAATTATCCCAATCCATTTAAGGACGATACCTACTTTACCTTTTCCCTGTCAGGCGCTGCCAGTGTTAACATTTCGATTTATACGATTGAAGGACAGAAAATTATTTCAGTTGGGGAGGATTTGCTTCCCAGCGGTTATAATTCGATATATTGGAACGGAAAAGATCAGGCATCTTCCACCATTTCAAATGGAGCGTATTTTTACAAAATCAGGGCCGTATCTTCTATTGGGGAGACCTTTGAATCAATAAATAAACTGGCAAAAATCAGATAATTGCAAATATGCTTATAGGAATTGACTAATTGATATGCGAGTAATTCTTGCTTCGAAAAGTCCGAGAAGAAAACAATTGCTTGAACAAATTGGTCTGTGTTTTGATACCGTGCATCCGGATTTTGACGAATCTCTGCATCCGCCCTTCGACAATTTGTTTGAATACTGTAGGGAATTAGCCAGACTCAAAGCTCTGTCCGTTAGCAACAGTTTCCCCGAAGCCCTTATAATTGGTTCAGATACAATTGTCGTACTTAACGAGCAGCTATTGGAAAAACCTGCAGATAAAGCAGAAGCAAAAGAAATGTTGGAGAGACTGAGCGGGCAGACTCATCAAGTATATTCCGGTGTCTCCCTCCAATCAAAAAAATTGAATGTTGATTGTACTTTCTACGAAAAAACGGATGTGACATTTCGTAAAATACAGCAGGATGAGATTCATCATTACATTGAGAATTTTGCCCCTTATGATAAAGCCGGCAGTTATGGAATCCAGGACTACAGTGCTATCTTCGTAAGCGGGATTTCCGGATGTTATAACAATGTTGTGGGCTTTCCAATTTATAAGTTTTATCAAAAGATCAAAGAATTAGCAATCGAACTGGATTTTCATTCTAAATTTCCCAATATGTAAATTCAAAGAAAGTACGTTATTGATAAGCAGGAAATTATATGTCGGATCAATTTTTTAAAGAATTAAAACAGCTCAGAGAATCCCAGAAAATCGAGCTCTCAGAAATATCAGAGCGCACGAATATCAATCCCAGATATTTTGAGAGCATTGAAAAAGGGGATTTTTCTGTTTTACAAAATGTCTATATGAGGCTATTTCTCAGGTCTTATGCTATTGAAATCGGTGCAGATCCGGTCAAAGCTTTGGAAGACTATGAATTGTACACGACTGGGAAAATTGCAGAAAAATCTGATCACAGAATACTGCCAGATGAACCTGCCGAACCGTCTGAGCGGGAAAAGAAAACAGATGAAACGCCTCCTTTTCAATACCGTAATAAAATAATTTATGGCATTATTGCCATAATTGCCCTTTTTGTACTTATCAAGTTTGTAATCTCGCTGCTTGAGGAACAGAAATCTGTAATTCAGCCCGTTCCTGTTCAGACAGGGGAATCTGTTACAGATACTTCCATGATAAAAGATGTTTCTAATTTAGAGAGCGCTCCGGTTTTTAGTGTGCTGCCTCCGGCTGCCGAAAGAACAGAATCCATTGTTTATAGCAGCTCAAAAGCGATTAAAACAATCGCCACAAAATTGCCAATTACTCCTCCTTATCATTTCACCCTTGAGGCAAAAGTTAAAACAAAAGTGCATGTTTCGACTCCTCAAAGATCTTTGTTCAATGCCTTAATGTCGGCAGGGGAGATACGGCAATTTGATTTTTCCGATACTTTACGATTCGATCTTTGGAGTGCACAGCATATTAAGGTGTCAATAAATAATATAGATCTTTCCGAAGACCAATTTCTCAGCCAGGATGATGTCGCCATACGTGCTTCAATTGTGGCAGATGGCTCCTTATCAGTTGAATCTTTCCGGCACTGATTCTCCCAATTCCATCTCATAAATAGTAACCCCGTATTATCTCCAAATTAGGAGATAATTATTATTCCTGAACATTTTTGTTGCCTCATTGTGGGTAGTTTTCATAAGATTATGGTGAGAAGTGGGTAGATATCCCTGAAATTCGAAGAACAATAGAGGTATATGGATCAGTTTTTACAAATATCATTCACGGGAGAATACCAATATTCCATTGATTCCAAAGGAAGACTGAACATTCCATCCAAATTTCGCAAGGCATTGAATCCCATTAACAATTGCATGTTTGTAGCAACGAGAGGATTTGATCGCTGTATTGTTCTTTACCCCTTGGAAGAGTGGAAAGAAGTTGAAGCTCAATTGCGTAACTTAAGTTCTATTCGAAAAGGGCACAGGGAATTTACCCGTAAAATTGTTCGTCATGCCGTGACAGTAAAATATGATACACAAGGCAGAATTCAAATCCCCGAAAGTTTACTAACCTACTCCAATATTAAAAAAAATGTGGATATCATCGGCATGATCAAAAAAATAGAGATCTGGGATCCGGATGAACTTGAAAAGCACGAGCAGGAGGTAGAAGAAGTGGACCCAATTGATTTTGACGATTTAGCCCACGACATCAAATTCTGATGAGCGAGCAAGCACCTCATATCCCGGTCATGGTCGATGAGGTTATTAATTTATTGCTCACAGATCCAACAGGGGTTTACGTTGATGGAACTGTGGGCTATGGCGGGCATGCTTGCGGAA
Source organism: uncultured bacterium (assembly GCA_964543505.1). GTDB lineage: Bacteria > Fidelibacterota > Marinisomatia > SCGC-AAA003-L08 > JACNLC01 > JAADGM01. The sequence continues at coordinate 8,393 of CAZIYQ010000025.1, forward strand.
TACTTTCCAGACTCGAGCCTGGTGGATTCTTTATTGGTTTAGACCGGGACAATTGTGCTCTTGGCTACTGTGAGAAGTTCTTGTCGGCAAGATTTGACAAAAAGAGTTATTCCTTACATAAAATTAATTACAAAGATTTTCCGGATGTGCTGAAAGAGCAGCAGCTTCCCAAAGTCAATGGGATTTTACTTGACTTGGGAATCTCATCCATTAATATTGATAATTCCGAGAGAGGCTTCTCCTTTCAGAATGATGGACCATTGGACATGCGTTTCGATCAATCCTCTGGAAAATCTGCTGCACAGTATCTAAGTGGGGTTTCGGAATTAGAATTAGATCAGGTGCTCTGGAATTATGGCGAAGAGCGCTTTCACAAGAAAATTGCATCAGCTATCGTCAGAAAAGCAGCTCATGGAGAGATGAATACAACATTAAACTTAAAACGGGCGATCATGTCGGTGGTCTTTGGTAAATACCAACTGAAATCCGTTGCCCGTGTTTTCCAGGCGATACGAATCAAAATAAATGATGAGTTGTCTGCCCTGAGCGATGTGCTTGATTTGTCTCTATCCAATCTGAAAAAAGGTGGAAGGATTGCGGTTATCACATTTCACTCATTGGAAGACAGAATCGTAAAAAACTTTTTCAGAGAAAAATCTCAGATCTGTGTCTGCCCACCGGAATTTCCCCAATGTGTTTGTGATACAAAAGCGCTGCTGAAGGTAATCAATCGCAAACCAATTGTACCGGATCCTTCAGAGATTGAACGGAATAGTAGATCGCGCAGTGCGAAATTGAGAGTAGCAGAAAGAGTCTAATCTTGGCCAAAAAAAAGAATAATCAACCAGCTTTACAATTAAATACCTTCATCGCAGTCGTAATTGCTTTGACCGTATATTTTCTCACGATTGTCTGGGTGAAGAACGACTGCATGGTTACCGGTAAATATGTTGACCAGATACAAAGAGAATTAACATCCCTGAAAAATGATCGGAAACTGCTTAGAAGTAAGCTTTCAAATCTCACCAGTAATTCGAGAGTCTCAAAACTGGCTGCAGAAAGATTTGGAATGACACAGCCGCAGCCTGAGCCCGTAATTATCGTAAGAGACAGGACCCGATGAAAGGAAATTTTGAAACTTATCGCTCGAGGATAGATGTTATTAGCGGCCTGATCATGCTTGCATTTCTTGTCTTACTGGTTCATCTGTTTGATATTCAAATTCTTCAGCATTCCGAATTGCAGAAGATCGCGAAAACAAGAAGCCATATCGACAAAATGGTGAGCGGAAACAGGGGACTTATTTTTGATCGAAATTTTAATGTGCTCACACAAAATATAACTCGCTATACTTTTTGGGTGAATACCCTTAATCCATTGGAAAATTCAGAGGAGCTCATTTCTCTTTTTTCTGAAACCTTTGGGAAACCCAAATCATACTACCGGAATTTACTCCTCCCCGGGAAAAAGTACATTCCCCTCGCAAAAGATATACTCGAACCGGAATGTTTGAATATTTTAGCTGCAATGCCAATCCAGGGTTTGAATCGCAACAGCTCGATTGAAAGATATTATCCCTATCCTAACATAGCTTCTCAGTTGATTGGATACACTCATCCGGATGGCAGCGGCGCCACAGGAGTGGAATGCTCTCGAAACTCTATTCTCACCGGCGAAAAAGCCAAAAAGGTTATCCAACGTAATGGCTCTGGTGAGATGACCACGTCACTATATCATGATCTTCCCGAGTATAGTAATGGTGCAAATCTTCAACTCACCATCGATGTCGAACTTCAATCAATTTTATATGATGAACTTGCGGATGCACAGGATAAATCAGGGGCTGTGTTGGCGAGCGGGATCATCCTCGACCCCTACAGTGGTGAGATTTTAGCGATGGCCACTGCCCCAGGCTTCGATTTGAATCATTTTGGGAGCTACCCGATTAAAAATTACATGAATGATGTACTCAGTACCAGCTATGAGCCAGGCTCAACTTTCAAAATTGTTACCCTTGCAGCTGCGCTTGAAACCGGTAAAGTGACACCGTGGAAGATGTACTACTGTGAAAATGGGACCTACAACCTACCTAACAGAGTACTCCACGATCACAAAAAACACGGAAATTTGACTGTTTCTGAAATCCTGTCAAATTCAAGCAATATTGGTATGAGTAAAATTGCAAATGATATTGGATCGGCTCTTATCTACAACTATGCCAGAGATTTTGGGTTTGGTGTCACAACCGGAATAGGACTTCCATCAGAATCGCCAGGGTGTCTAAAACCTTATTCTGAATGGACTGACTATTCAGGAGCCTCAATTGCAATGGGGCAGGAGATGTCCGCGACAACACTTCAAATGGCAATGGCCTATTGTGTCATCGCAAATGGCGGTTTTTTAATGATGCCAAGAATAATTAAAAACCTTTACAATACTGACGGTAGTGCAGAGATGTTTCCATCACGGGTCATACGACAGGTTGTGAGCAGTCAGACTACCGATGAGATCATGCAAATGCTAATTAAGGTCGTCGAATGCGGAACGGGGACAAATGCACGAATCGATGGCTACCCGGTAGCAGGGAAGACCGGTACAGCACAAAAATTTATCGACGGTAAATATTCTGCACAGAAATATATGTCTTCCTTTGTGGGGATATTCCCTGCTGACGCTCCTGAATATGTATGCGTAGTAACTGTCGATTCGCCCAAGTATGGCAATCATTGGGGTAATGCGACGGCGGCACCAGTAGTTAGAAAGGTATTTGAACGGATAATCAATATGGGCCACGGAGTCATCAAAACGAATGAATCTAAGCGCAGTTTTGCAGAATATGATTATAATTATCCCGATGATAATCAGTCAACTTCATTGGCAGAAATAAATTGAGATGCAGTTAACTGATCTGATAAAGCATATTCAATTTAAGGGAAATCCTGACGAACGTCAAATCCTTGGCATTACATACGATTCACGGAAGGTAAGGCAGGGTACTCTATTTGTGGCGATCAAAGGAATGCATAACGATGGACACGATTATATTCTTGATGCCATAAAGAATGGTGCTTGCGCGATCCTTTCCAATGGGCGGTCGTTGCACGGATTGGGAATCCCGGTGATTCAGGTCAAAGATCCCAGAGAATGCATGTCACATATAGCAGCCCATTTTTACCACCACCCTTCCAAGGATATGACGATCATTGGCGTAACCGGGACCAACGGTAAAACCTCAATCACACAATTAATAAACGCAATATTAACGGAAAATGAAATCCACTGCGGCAGCTTGGGGACATTAGGCTTTATCACACCATCCGGCATGCAAAGCACCGGTTTTACTACTCCCGAATCTATCGAGATTCAACAGATCCTCAGTACCCTCAAAGCAGGGAATATCAACCATCTCGTAATGGAAATTTCATCACATGCCCTCGTTCAACATCGCGTGGATGACGTAGATGTTAATGTCGCAATTTATACCAATCTAACACAAGAACATTTAGATTTCCATAAAAATATGGAGCAATACTTCCAGGCGAAATTGAAATTATTCCAAAAGTTGAGTCCAGATAAAACCGCTATTCTCAATCTCGATGACCCGATGACGTCCAGGATTTGCAAAGAAACAAAAGCCAAGGTTCTAACTTATGGCTTCACTGCCGATGCGAATCTTCATCCTGTCAGTAGTGAAATCACACTCACTGGAATTAGGGCTGTTATCAGTCTGTATGGGCTTAAGATCGAAGTTCATTCGCCCCTCATTGGTAGGTTTAATCTTCAAAATATTATGGCAGCAATTGCTGCCGGAATCACACTCGGAGTACCGGCGGGTGTCATCGAAAGCGCGATCAGTAAAGTAAAAAATGTACCCGGGAGAATGGAAACGGTCAAGATACAGATACCCGGCAAGGTCATTATTGACTACGCTCACACTCCTGATGCTTATGAAAAAGTCATTTCTCTCGTACGCAATCTTTCTACTGATGGCAAAAAAATCATTACCCTGTTCGGGTGCGGAGGGGATCGAGATCAAACAAAACGCCCTGTCATGGCTGAAATTGCAGAGAGACTTTCAGATTATGTCTATGTAACCTCTGATAACCCGAGAAATGAAAATCCCGATGAAATATTTAGGCAGATTCTTAAAGGTTTTAATCGCCAAAATCATCTGCTTGTGAGAGACCGGCGTGAGGCTATCCGAACTGCAATGAGCAAAATGGATAAAGATACAATTCTACTGATTCTGGGAAAAGGCCGGGACGATTATGAACTTGTTAGAGGGGAAAAACTTCCCCATAGTGATATTAAAACAGCAGAGAGTTTTCCGGCATGAGAGTGACACTGGGAAACCCACAACAATTCTCCAAAATGCTGAGTAATTACTTTCCGGAATGGAAAAACCAACCGCTGAATGGGTTTTGTATCGATTCGCGTAAAATCCAGAAAGGGGATATCTACCTGCCTCTGAAAGGTAACCGCTCGGATGGTCACGATTTTATTGATGAAGCAAAATCGAAAGGGGCCGCCCTAATATTTTCTGAGCGCATCCTTGAAACAGATTTACCTGAAATTCATGTTTCTTCAACTAAAAAATTGCTGTTGGAGCTTGCCTCTGCCTGGAGAAATAAATTCGATATCCCTGTAATTGGGATCACCGGATCAAATGGTAAAACCAGCACTAAAGAGTTACTGTATCAGGTCCTCAAACCCTCATTCAATATTCTGAGGACTGAAGCAAATTACAACAGTACTATCGGCCTTCCCGTATCCATCTTCAGATTAAATAGTTCTCATGATATGGCAATCTTGGAGATGGGTAGTAATCAGCCGGGTGAGATGAAAATACTGGCATCTGTAGCGAGGCCCGGCATTGGACTAATTACAAATGTGCATCCTGTCCACCTGGAATATTTTAAATCCATTAAAAATGTGGCTAAAGAAAAATCAGAATTATTTACAGCACTGCCACAAAATGGGATGAGTATCGTCAATTTAGACGATAAATATATAGCAAAATTCGAAACGTCAGCAGCCTGTGTAACCTATAGTTTTACCAAATCAGCAGATTTCCGCGGCACCTATGCTGGCACAGCAAACTCAAGCAAGCTTACGGTAAACGGTTACACAGTTCAATTACCGCAGTACGGCAGGACTATCGCTCAAAACGCACTTGTAGTATTTGCTCTATCATCCTCTTTGGGTATTTCTAATCTTGAGATCATCCAGCGGATTAAAACTTTTGAACCGCCTAAGGGGAGGGGAGAGATTCTCCAAATCGGACCCTATACGGTGATCAATGACAGTTACAATGCTAACCTCTACTCTGCAAAAGCCGGACTCAAAACTTTCAGCAAAATTAATCAGAACGCACGGCATATTGCTGTGTTGGGTGATATGCTCGAATTAGGAGCAATGACTGAAACCCACCATCGGCAGCTGGGTCATTTTATTAATTCCCTCAATATTTCAAGTGTATTTTGCCTGGGAGAATTTACACCGTTTATTAAAGAAGAAATTGATTCCACAAAAACAGATGTGCGGCATTTTTCTTCTCAGGAAAAATTAATTTCTGCATTGCGAAAATACATCAGCAGGGATGATGTCTATTATCTGAAAGGGTCAAGAGGCATGGCGATGGAAAAACTCATTCAAGAGGTATTTACCCACTAATGCTTTATCATCTGTTATTCCCACTCAGGGATATATTTTTTGGATTCAATGTATTCAAGTACATTTCATTTAGAGCTATTGGCGCAGCCATTACCGCCTTGCTGATACTCTTTATGCTGGGGCCAAAAACAATTGCCTGGCTAACAAAAATGCAGATCGGTGAGGTAATCCGGTCTTACGGTCCCGAATCACACAAAGCCAAGCAGGGAACTCCCACAATGGGAGGATTATTGGTCCTCTTTTCTATCATTATACCGACTCTGTTATGGGCTCGGCTGGATAATCTCGATGTTTGGCTGTTGATGTTGGCTACTGCCTGGATGGGCGCTATCGGTTTTCTTGATGACTATTTGAAAGTCATTAAGAAATATCCCAAGGGTCTAATTGCAAAATATAAACTGATCGGTCAAATCTCCTTAGGGCTCATCATCGGCTTTACGCTCTATTTTTATCCCGACAACCTCATTTATCGAACAGCCACTTCGCTGCCATTTGTAGCAAATGGCTATATTGATTTGCGTTGGTTTTACATACCTTTTGTCATTTTTGTGGTAACCGGAACATCAAATGCTGTCAATCTTACGGATGGTCTCGACGGTCTCGCAACTGGACTGACAGCGATTGCAGTTCTCTCCTTCGGAGCGATCAGCTATGCAACGGGTCGCTTTGATTTCAGCGACTATTTAAATATTATTTATTTACCGCGAACCGGCGAATTATTGATTTTCTCACTGGCGATGGCGGGAGCCTGCATTGGTTTCCTTTGGTACAATGCCTACCCGGCCAAGATCTTTATGGGGGATACCGGTTCCCTTGCCATGGGTGCTGCCCTTGGTACTCTGGCTATCCTGCTGAAAAAAGAGATTCTCTTGATTGTTATCGGAGGAATCTTCGTTGCGGAATCCCTGTCGGTTATGATTCAGGTGGTTTATTTTAAATATTCCAAAAAAAAATATGGTGAAGCACGCCGGGTTTTCCTGATGGCACCATTGCACCATCATTTTGAACTGAAGGGTTGGCACGAAAGTCACGTTGTTGTTCGTTTCTGGATTGTGGGAATTATCCTTGCCCTTCTATCACTGACAACGTTTAAGGTGCAATAGTGTCTGCCGAAAAGGCAAAAACCATGGATCTTAAAAGTGTAAGAATAACGGTTATCGGTGCCGGGATCAGTGGACTATCAGCCGCTAAATTAGCCTCGCATGTGGGCGCAAATGTATTTGTCAGTGACTCAAAAGATAGCGATTCGCTGCAGAGAAAGTTGGGGGATTTTCGTTATGAAACTGGCGGGCATACTCCGGAGTGCCTAAAAGCTGACCTCATGATCTTGAGTCCGGGCATTCCATCAAACAGTGCTATTGTGAGAGACTTCCGCTCTCATGGGATTAAAATTGTCAGTGAAATTGAATTTGCCAGTTGGTTAACTGACTCAAAAATTATTGCGATTACCGGCTCAAACGGCAAAACGACAACAACAACGTTAGTATCCAAAATTTTAATCGCTGCCGGAATAAAAACTTATCTCGGGGGAAATGTAGGCGTTCCATTTTCACTCAATGTTTTGGATGAATTGCAGAATAAAGTGAAGGAACCCACACATGTCCTCGAGTTGAGCAGTTTTCAGCTGGAAAATATCGACCGATTTTGCCCGGAAATTGCCTGCATTCTGAATATTTCACCAGATCATCTGGATCGCTATGACGGCATGTCGGAATATATCACCGCAAAACTTCGGATTGCCGGATTAAAGCGTTCAGCGCAATGGTTTGTCTACAATGGACACGATCAATACCTGCGCGAAAATATCAGACCCGCAAAGAGTCATATTCCATTTTCATCCGTATTAGCGGATCAGGGACAGCTCTACACTTTGGAAGGCGATACCATCCAAGATAAAGACAATCAAAAACTCCTGGCCTTATCTGAAACTCATCTGCTCGGCAGACACAATGCTGATAATATTCTCGCCGCGATGACCATTGCAGAATTAGCTGGCGTGAAAGGTGTATCAATGGTTAAGACGATTAAAAATTTCAAACCCATTGAGCATCGTCTCGAGTTCGTTGATGAGGTAAATTCAGTAAGATATTACAATGACTCAAAAGCTACGAATATTGAATCCACCGTGGCCAGCATAGCCAGTTTTGATAAAAATATTATCTTGATTCTCGGTGGTCAGGATAAAGGGAACAGTGATTTCAGAGTCCTCATCGCCCCCATGAAAAACAGAGTGCAATCCATCGTCTCTTATGGGGCAGCCGGGCGAGAGATTGCTGATCAGTTAAATGATCATTTTTCGATAGTCTATCGAAAAAAATTCGAAGATTGTTTTTCCACTTCTGTAGAAATCGCAAAAAAAGGCAGTGTGGTTCTGTTGGCACCTGCTTGCGCAAGTTATGATCAATTTGAGAATTTCGAACAGCGAGGTACGAAGTTCAAAACTATGGTCAAAGATTTAAGGAGGCTCTCCTTTGCCTCATAACAACCGCCAATATTTTGACCGTCAACTGATCGTCATTGTACTCTGTCTTGCTGCCTTTGGCACCATTGTTATGTACAGCGCATCCTCTCCACATGCGATTGCGAATTACCATGGAAGTACCTTCTTTTTGAAGCGGCATTTAAAAGCTTTGGTGATTGGTATTGGCCTTCTCTTTATACTATCTTCGATAAATCACCGCCATTTGAAATACTCTGCCTTTTTTCTGGTCATCTTATCGATTGTCGCTCTGATAATGGGCTATATTTTCAGTCCCAAAAATGAACCCGCCCGCTGGCTGATCTATACCCAACACAGTAAGATGATCACTATCTCGGATTTTGTACGCATCGCGCTTATAATTTACACCGCCTACTATCTGGATAAATTCAAAAGTGAGATACAAAATTTTCGCAAGGGATTATTGCCGCTATTGCTTTTTGCGGGTCTCATAATTTTATTAGTGGCCTTTCAACCCGATCTGAGTACGGCCATGGTCATGACCCTCACATTCACCGTATTGTTGTTTATAGGTGGAGCAAAGATTACCCATTTAATTGCTCTTGGTATGAGCGGAATCCCGGTCTTAGCGTATTCAGTTTACCATAATCCGTACCAATTCAAAAGGCTGCTCTCCTGGTTAACGCCGGGTGCCGATACCCTGGGGGCGAATTGGCAGGCAATGAGTTCAACGATTGCCCTTGGGAACGGTGGTTTTTTAGGGACGGGTCTGGGTGACAGCATAATGAAGCACGGCTACTTGCCGCAAGCCCATACCGATTTTATTTTTTCCGTAATTGGTGAAGAATTAGGTTTCTTATTTACAGCCATAATTTTGATTATTTTTCTATGGTTTTTCATCCGTGGACTGCATACAGCCAGGAATGCACCGGATGGATTTGGTATTTTTCTTGCGATTGGCATTGTATTGAATGTCACAATTTATTTTCTCATTAATGTTGCTTATGTCACAGGCTATCTGCCCGTAACCGGCCTACCTATGCCTTTCATTAGCTATGGAGGCTCGAGCACAATATGTACATTAGCAAGTATGGGAATTCTATTGAGTATATCCCGCTCGGGGAATGCTGGAAAACAGTTTGTCAACAGGAAATACTATGGTGTCTAAAACAAAAATCATTATCTGCGGTGGAGGTACCGGTGGTCATCTTTTTCCAGCGGTTGCCCTTGGCAGCAGATTGATGGAGCAAGGAGCCGAGGTCCTTTTTATGGGCTCTAAATTTGGTATTGAAGCGGAACAACTGCCAAAGATGGGTTATACTCCTGTTCTGTTAAATATCCGAGGGCTACAGCGAGGATTAAAGCTGAAAGCCATCCTAATAAATCTGGCATTTCCATATCGGTTTATTATCTCATACCTGCAAGCTCGTAAAGTAATTAAGACTTTCAACCCGGATGTTGTAGTTGGGACCGGAGGATATTCATCGGGATTGCCGCTCTTAGCAGCGATAAGATCGGGGAAGAAAACATTGATTCAAGAACAAAATTCTTTTCCGGGATTGACCGTTCGGAAATTGGCCGATAAAGTAGATCGTGTGTGTCTGGGGTTCAGTGAAGCCGCTGAATATCTAAAAAAAAAAATTGGGTACATACCGGAAATCCGGTAAGAAAGGAGATTAGGCTGATGGATAAAGTTGAAGCAAGAGAACAGATGGGACTTAATCCTGCACTGCAAACCGTATTGATCACAGGCGGCAGTCAGGGATCTGCACCTATCAATTCACACTTTACAAAGCAGATTGACAAGTACAAATCTAGAAATATCCAACTGATCTGGCAATGTGGAATGCGCGATTATGAGTTGATTCGTTCAGCTATAGACGGAGAGAATATTCAACTGCACAAATTCATATCTGAAATGGGACTTGCCTATTCAGCGGCAGATGTAGTGGTTTCCAGGGCAGGAGCCATTGCTTTGGCCGAGATCATGATCTGTTCAAAACCGGCTGTTTTGGTGCCATTTCCACATGCTGCAGGGGATCATCAGATGACCAATGCCAGGGCAATGGTAGATCGCCAGGCTGCAAAATTAGTTCCCCAAACGGATCTTGCACAGGGTGCTCTCGAAAAGGTTTTATTTGAACTATTGGATGACCCAAAAGAGCTAAATCTATTGAGTCAGAATGCAGGGCAAATGGCCAGACCAACAGCGACAGAAAGAATTGTAGAAGAGGTTATTGCCCTGGTAGCCTGATGTTTGGGAAAACAAAACATATACATTTTGTTGGTATCGGCGGTATCGGAATGAGTGGTATGGCAGAGCTGTTGCACAATCTTGAGTTCACGATATCCGGTTCTGACAAAAGTAAATCAGAGCAGACAGATCGATTGGAATCCCTTGGGATTTCGGTTATCATCGGCCATGATCCGGACAAGATGCCGGATTGTGATGTATTGGTTTATTCATCTGCTGTCAGATTGGATAATCCGGAGCTTCAGGAAGCGGGGAAGAGAAATATCCCGGTCATCCGCAGGGCAGAGATGCTGGGTGAACTGATGAAAGTGAAACCCATTAGTGTCGGGATTGCCGGGACACACGGAAAGACCAGTACCGCATCCATGCTGGGTACTATTCTTACGGAAGCGGGATTGCAGCCAACACTGGTTATCGGTGGTATCGTTAAAGAACTTCAATCAAATACGATATCAGGGGCAGGAGATATAATTGTCGTCGAGGCGGATGAATTTGACCGCACTTTTTTATCTCTGCAGCCAACCATGTGCGCTATCACGAATTTGGATTTAGAACATCTTGACTGTTATGAAAATATGAATGATTTACAGGCTGCATTTACGCAATTCGCCAACGCTGTTCCGTTTTATGGAAGAGTCGCTCTGTTCATTGACCACCCGAATGTTTTAGCGATT
>CAZIYQ010000026.1:0-19302 GCA_964543505.1 uncultured bacterium
CAAGAACCGATGCATATCCTCGGGATTTTCCCAAATCCGGATTTCCGCAGGGGTTTTACCAATTACCTCCTTGCGTTTATGTCCCGTGATATCTGTGAAACCATCATTTACCTCGACGTAATTGCCTTCGGGACTTTTTGTAATAGTAATGGCATCCGGACTGAACTGGAAGGCAATGGAATGCTGTGCAATTTTCTGTTCTTTACTTTTCTTCATTTTTAAGTTTCCGGATTCAATTTATCAGGTGTCATCACTTGTCAATCCCAACTTACAATTCGATCCTATTGAGACAGATCCTTCACCTGTAGATGCAGATATTCATGAGAGAATCTTCCTTGATTCCGGTCGTGAATTTACTACAACCAACAGAATATGTCTATTGAGTTTGTTATTAGTGATTTTACACAGCTGTCCAAAATAAAAATGGCAAATATGGGGGCAACCCCTTGTCATTTCGAGAGAGCGTGCAACAAGCGATTGAGAGTGGCCGCGAGGGAGAAATCCTAATTGGTTGTTAAAGATTTCTCACTACGTTCGAAATGACAGAAAGGGGACCTGGGTCCTTTCAGTGATTTTATGAGATACAGGATCACTCATGCATAAATATCTTTTTCAACCGGGAGTTGATCTTCTGGTTTGGACAAACTGGGGTTGGCGCTTTGAGGAAGAAGTGTCTTCTCAACGAGCAGGGCATCACCTCTTGTCAGTTGCCCCCCCTGAATTACTCTGCAGAAAATACCTTCTCTCGGCATGATACAGTCTCCAACCAGTGTTTTGATGGCGCAGGACTTGTGACATTTTTTGCCGATCTGTGTCACTTCGAGAATGATATCCTCACCCAGTTTGAGACGGGTGCCCAGGGTTAGTTCGGCAATGCTGATCCCACCGGTGATAAGATTTTCGGCAAAGGCTCCATTGGCCAGCTGAGGAATTTTTTCTTTCATCAGTTCAATACTTTCCCTGGCCAGCAAGGAGATCTGCCGGTGCCAATTCCCGGCGTGAGCATCTCCCACAATACCGTAATCTTTTTCAAAAACAGCACTGTCAATCTCTTTTTTGACAACGCCTTTGCGCTGGCTGATACAAATTGCTTCTATTCTGCCCATCGCTCAATCCTTTTTAAATCAGACATTAATTTTTTCCGGGGAACTTATAAACCTTAAAAACCTCGTCTGTTCTGACAGTTTCCCGATTGCCTGGTATGAAAACAAAACCATCCGCCCACACGGCACAGGACACTTTGTGTGATCGCTGGAGGGGCAATGCAGCAATATCTGCCACTCCGTTTTGAACTGATTTGATCTTTACGAGAAATATCTTTTCCCGCCCCCGAATCAGTCCATCGGGAACCGACCCAAATTTCCCTTTCATCATGGGGAGTTGCGGATTTCTTACCGCCATCAACCTTCGTATTACCGGATAGAGATACACATAGCTGATCAGGATCACCGACAATGGATTCCCCGGCATTCCGAACAAGCAGACATTTTCCCGGGTGGCAAAATACAAAGGCTTTCCCGGTTTCTGATTGACACCCCAAAAAAGTCGTTTGAACTGCTGCTGCTCCGCGGCTGACTTCACATGATCATGAGGTCCAACAGAGACGCCTCCGCTGATCAGGATAATATCCGCCAGACGGTGTGCTTCGGCAATAGCATCAACTGTTCTATCAGGGGCATCCGGTACATGCTTGCAATAAACCGGACGAATCCCCAGGTCGTTCAGAAATTGAATCAGGAAAATTTGATTCGTGTTCCGGATCTGACCCTCCGCAGGTTTTTCCGGATAGGGCACCAATTCTTCGCCGGTCGTCAGAACAGCAATCCGGGGTCTGCTGTAAACTTTCACATCTGTAATCCCAAAACCGGCTAGAAAGGAAATCTTCTCGGCATTCAAAATGCTGCCTGCCTCAAGCAGCAAACCACCCGGTTGAATTTCTTCACCTGCCCACCGGATATGTGCCCCCTGTTTCCCCATCTTCAGAGCGGTTAACCATCGGCCTTCTACTTTCGCATTCTCAACAGGCACGATCCGGTGGGTTCCTTCGGGTACTTTCGCTCCGGTTGAAATGAGAATAGCCGTTCCCGGTATGATCTTATTTGGATAGGGATGACCGGCACTGGACTCTCCCGCAATCTCAAACTGATTATGAGGCAGGCTGGTTCTCCCTGCATCCCGTAACGCTACGGCATAGCCGTCCATTGCGCTGTTGGTAAACCCCGGCATCGGTTCCGGAGAGAGGATATCTTCAGCCAGAACCTGACTGGCGGCCGAAAGAAGCGGCTTTTGTTCGATGACCGGTTCGGGTAAATGCTCAAAGATGATCCTCTGTGCTTCTGAAATCGTGATCATAAAAAATGCCTCACGGTGACTGCTCCGGTTGATCGTGGCCACCGCCCCACAACATGGGGAAAATATGCAGCACCCCGGGGAACAGTGCTTGCAGGCACTCCCGTGCACCTTCGGAACTTCCCGGTAGCGTCAATATGAGTGTGGACCCTATCGTTCCGGCGATCTCTCTTGAAAGCATAGCATAGGGTGTGCGGTCACTGCCGTAGCCCCTCAGCCGCTCCACAATGCCCGGCGCGGTTTTATCCAGAATCGGAGACAGCGCTTCAGGCGTAAGATCTTTCGGCCCAAAACCTGTTCCGCCCGTGGTGATGATCAGGTCGATCGCTCCTGCAGATAGATCCTCGACCCGCCCTCTTATTTTTTTAAGCTCGTCGGGCAAAATCTCGTAAATGTCCACCAGCAAGTTGAAGCTCTCCAGCGTTTCTTTGATGATCAAACCCGACTTATCTTTGCGGGTCCCTTCAAAAGTAGAATCGGAGATCACCAACACGGCCGCTTTCAGTTCTCGCCTGAAAACATCTTTAAAATCGGACTTCCCCCCCGTCTTCTTTTCAACTTTAATGTTATCCATGCTCATTTCCGTATCCAGAGGTTTTAACATGTCATAGGCGTTCATCAGCGCACCCATAACTCCCGCAAGCGCTTCCATCTCAACACCGGTTTTCCAGACAGATTCGACTTCGGCGATCATACGGAGTCCCTCCGGAATATATTCAATACTGATTTCGACCCAGTCCAGGGGAATGGGATGACAGAAGACGATCCAATCACTGGTTCTTTTGGCAGCGCTAATTCCAGCGGCCCTTGCTGTGGCCGTCACATCCCCTTTTGGGACGCTGTTTTCTTTGACCCGCCTTAAAGTTTCCGGCTGCATTTTCAGGATGCCCACCGCTCTGGCATATCTCAAGCTGCCGTGCTTGCTGCTGACGTTGATCATTATACAATCTCCGAGGGTTTAGAGGATAACTTTTGAGCGAACATTCCGGCCCAACTGCGGATTATTTTCAGTGTAATCAGTTTTTGTATTACAAAACCAACAGCAACGGCTATGCTCAAATTGTTTGTAAAAAATGCGCTGAGACCCACCGATAGTGCGATAATCTGGTTTTCTATTTTTGGCAGCCGACCGGTGAGCCTGATCATGGACCAGCTGTCAATTAGTAACAGGGCTCCAAGGATGGGGATAGGAATTAAAAACAGAATATTGCCGAGATGATCAAAAACCGAGAGCAGTACAAGTATTCCGCCCAGGATCATTGTCGCCCCTCCGGTTTTGGCTCCGAAACGGGCATGTGCCGCGATACCGCCGGCGCCGTGGCAAATAGGAAAACCGCCCAAAAACCCAATGCCGATATTACTTATACCAATTGAACGCGCCAGTTTATCCGAAGTGACTTTCCCGGAGCGCTCCGGCCAGAACTCGTGACAGGCATCATTGGCAGCAAAGACAGCATTACCAAGGGTCAGCGGCAATTGGGGAATAATCAGCAGCACGCAGGCATTCTGCAGAAATTTCAGATTGGGCAGGGTCAGGGAGATGAGTCCACCTGTAGATTTTCCCGGATCAGGCAGCACTCCCCAAAAGGAACTCACGAGAATGCAACCCAGCAGGAAAAAGATGGTGAAGGGTTTATTCGATTTGAAACTGAAATAGAACACGATCAACCCCACGATTGCAAGACCAATCAGGATGCTGCTGTTGACTGTCTGCCCTCCAAAATAGAGACCCGGGCTCCGGATCAGTTCAAAGGCTTTTCTGCCCAGCAACAGTCCGATTCCCAGTTGAATGCCTCTGATCATGGCCGGCGAGAAGAGACCCTGCAGCCAGCGGATCAGGCCCGTTTGTGTCAGAAGCAACAAAATCAAACCATAAAAAACTGCAGTTACTGAAAGAAACTCAGACGGGATTCCCGACGTAATAGCGATAACGGTCATAGCCTTCAGCGGCTGCACGCTTACCGGTATTTTGAAGAAATGACCCGTTATGAGATAGACCATACCCCAGAGAAAAAACAAACGCACAGCAGGAAAACCATTGTAGGCCACCAGGGCAAAAGCCAGGGGCAGCAGAGTGCCGAGGTCTCCCATTGCCCCATTCCACTCTGTAAGGTCAAAACGGTTTCGCGAAGAGGATGAATTACGCTTCAATATCTTAGTCATCCTCCAATTGCTGACATGCTTTCATAAGGGGCGGGTTTGCATACCTTGGCTTCTTCATGACCATCCTTTTTCTTCAGCAGAATGGCCCGCTTAATCTCTTTTAGGATTTCAGTATCCGTATGACCGGTACGCAGCATCTCCAGCAGATTTATCTTGTTCTTACAATAGAGGCAGGTTCTCAGAAGACCCTTCGCGGATACGCGGATGCGGGAGCAATCCTGGCAAAAGGTTCGTGAGAATCCCTGTATAATACCGATCCTGCCTGCATAACCCGGAATCCGGAAGGGCAAACCCACTGAATTTTTCTCCCATTTTAAGGGAATGACCTCAAATTTTTCTTTCAAAATACTGAGAATCTGGTCACCCCTGACAGGGGCTTTGAATTGACCTCCCCGTGTATCAAAAGGCATCGCTTCAATAAAACGAATGTCCCATTTTCTGTGTTGCGTCCATTCTGCAATATTTGCCAATTCATCCACATTATAACCCGGCAGTACGACCGTATTAATTTTAACGACAAATCCCTTTTGATAGGCCGTTTCAATATTGTGGATTATCCCGGCCAGGTTAGTGCGTCCGGTGATGCTCTGGAAGGTCTCTTCTCTCATCGTATCTAGGCTGAAATTTAAATGTTTTAGGCCGGTCTCTTGCAGCTGATCGAAGTAGTTGTGGATCAGGCTGCCATTCGTGGTAATCCCAAGCTTCAGCCATGGGTGACGGGTTTTTAAATCGATCAGAAAATTGATTAATCCTTTCCGTACGAAGGGTTCACCGCCTGTAATACGAATTTTTTTAATCCCGGACTTTACGAAGATATCACAAATCCGGAGCGTCTCTTCCCAAGTCATTAGCGTTTGTTTGTGAGAAAGTGTTAAACCATTTGCGGGCATGCAGTAACGGCAGCGGAAATTACAGCGGTCCGTTACCGCAAGTCTGAGGTAATCCAGCACTCTGCCCTGTGGGTCAATCAGCCCGGCCGATTGGGACTGAACGTTCAAAATTTGAGGGAGGGGTCGCAATGCTGAAGTGAGTTCCCCACCGTAGAGAACTCCTGAAAATCTGTCTGAGCTGTTTCTTCTTTTCGTATCATAATTCTCCTTCCAAATTGGATTGCAAAGCTACAGCCCGGGGAGCTGATCCCAATGTTTCCAAAGGAACCGTACCGGCCTCACACCCTATCAAATAGATTCAACTTAGGTGATTCGGCTAAGAGAAAATTGTCGATTAGATTATTTTATTTCCAAATTTATTTAAGTGGGATCCAGGATTTCAATCAAAATCACGGTTACCGGTTTTTACCTCAACAAGTACAAAATATGTTGGGATTTGTACCGAAAAGCTATACTGCATAAGCGGGAGTTTACTACATATTTTTATCGTTCACAGAAGTTTTGACGGTGATGGATGAACACGAATTGGCTCTACCGGAATTGCATTTTTCTGCAGTAGAAATCAGGAAATATTTTAGCTATTTTAAAATTTAAAATTTGAACCGAGCCTGATGATGATCTTTGTGATGAATCACAAACACTCCCAAAGTCATTGCGTTTTAGGCGTGTCAAAAGTGTGGATTAAAAGATAGAAGTGGGTAAATTATAGTACACCACCGTCGTTATAAATAGACAATTTCTTATGAATTAATAACAAGAGGGAGAAGATATGTTATATGATATACACTCAGAAACGCCTGGCAATAAAAGAGTCCAGGCTGCAATAGATGCCCTGAAAAATGGAGAACTTATCGTTTATCCCACCGACACACTTTATGGTGTTGGCTGTGATATCCATTGTAAATCTGCCGTAGAAAAAATTTACGCACTGAAATTTATGGATAAGAAAAAACCTCTCAGTATCATTTGCAAAGATTTCACACAGATTGCAGAATATGCCCATGTCTCTAATTATGCTTTTAAGATTATGAAGAAACTGCTGCCAGGTCCTTTTACTGTGGTGTTACCAGCTTCCAACAAAGTGCCCAAAATGCTGATCACGAAACAGCGAACTATTGGCATCCGCATCCCCCAAAACAATTTTGCTATAAAATTGGTAGAAAAACTTGGAGCTCCCATCATCACAACTACGCTTGAAACAGACAAGGAGATGGTCATCTCTGACCCTGAAGAAATCCACGATCGTTTTTCACATCAGATCAGCATGGTTTTTTCCGAAGGGATTTCCTATTCTGATCCCTCTACTGTTGTCGATCTGACCGGCAGCGAGTTGGGAATCCTGCGGCAGGGGAAAGGAATTGTTGAAGAATCCATTTAGGGTAACCATCGCTGATCAAACAATCGGACAAAGAGTTTAATTGCCGTAGTGACTTCTTCCACCTGATTTTTATAACCAGTAACTGGTTTCTCTTTTATATTTTCCTGCTTTAAGAGAATGGTTAAAACCCTCTAAACTTTGTGATAATTTTATTACGCTATTTTATAATTTTGATATGGTACAATCGAGTAATGAAGAAATTTGAATTTGCAGGAGCTTTATGCCAGTTAGAGAATTAGGGAAAATATACGATCCGGCTTCGGTCGAAGAAAAATGGTACACCGAGTGGGAATCCACTGCCGCTTTCAAACCGGATATGGATAGCACGCAGGAAAGCTTCACCATTATGATTCCCCCACCGAACATTACTGGTATTCTCACAATTGGCCATGTTCTAAACCTCACCATTCAAGATGTACTCATCCGGCGTGCACGCATGCTTGGGAAAAATACGCTCTGGCTTCCTGGTACCGATCACGCTTCCATCGCCACTGAAGCCCGAGTCACCCGCATGTTAAAGCAACAGGGAAAGGACAAGCGCGAAATCGGCCGGGATGAATTCCTAAAACATGCTTGGGAATGGAAAGCCAAATACGGCGGAACTATCGTAAAACAACTCAGGAAATTAGGTGCCTCCTGCGACTGGGAACGTGAAGTCTTTACCATGGATGAAAATTATTCCCGGGCCGTGAAGGAAGTTTTCGTTCGTCTGTACAATGACGGACTCATCTACCGGGGGAAAAGAATCATCAACTGGGATCCCATCGGACAGACGGCGCTGTCTGATGAAGAAGTAATCTATCACGAACAACAGGGTAAATTGTGGTATTTCAAATATCCTCTGGCAGATGGCAGCGGTTTTGTCGAAGTTGCCACTACCCGTCCTGAAACCATGCTGGGAGACACAGGGATAGCCGTGAATCCAGACGATGAACGCTATCGGGACCTCGTTGGGAAATTGGTGAAGCTTCCCATTGTTGGCAGGGACATTCCTGTCTTTGCAGATAACTATGTCGATAAAGAATTTGGGACGGGCTGTGTTAAAGTCACACCGGCTCATGACCCCAATGATTTTGAAATGGGTCAGCGTCACGGACTGGAAATCATCAATATTTTTCACCCTGATGCCTCTCTGAATGAAAACGTTCCTGAAAAATATCGTGGTCTGGACCGGGATGAAGCCCGCAAAAGGGTCGTATCAGAATTTGAATCGCTGGGACTGCTCTCCAAGATAGAAGACTATCAAAACAAAGTTGGGCATTCAGAAAGAACAAATGCGGTGGTAGAACCCTACTTGTCCAAGCAGTGGTTCGTAAAAATGAAACCCCTCGCTGCTCCGGCTCTGCAGGCAGTCCGGGAAGGAAGAATTAAATTTTTCCCGGACCGCTGGGTAAAGACTTACAATCATTGGCTCGAAAATATACGCGACTGGTGCATATCACGACAGTTGTGGTGGGGTCACCGAATTCCCGTTTGGTACCGGGGAGATGAGATTTATTGTGGGCTGGAGCCGCCGGAAGGGGAAGGCTGGCAGCAGGAAGAAGATGTCCTCGACACCTGGTTCAGCTCTTGGTTATGGCCGTTTGCTACCATGGGCTGGCCGGATGATACCGCTGATCTGCAGAAATTTTTCCCAACTCAGGATTTGGTAACCGGACCAGACATCATCTTTTTCTGGGTCGCCCGGATGATCATGGCCAGTCTCTATTTTAAAAATGATATCCCCTTTGAACGCGTTTATTTTACGGGGATCATCCGTGATGAACAGGGCCGCAAGATGAGCAAATCTCTTGGCAATTCCCCTGACCCGCTGGACCTTTTCAGCGAATACGGTGCCGATGCGACAAGGGTCAGCATTCTCATGATCGCTCCCCAGGGCTTGGATATCCTATTCGCAAAAGAGCAGACCGAACTGGGACGGAATTTCATGAACAAATTGTGGAATTCTTCAAGGTTCGTCCTCATGAATTTGGATGATGACCTGCCCACCCCCCTGGTATCCATCGATCAGACAAAATTTGATTTGACCGACAGATGGATCCTCACCCGCCTGAACGAGACCATCCGTAAGGTGGACCGCGCCTACGATTTGTACCGGATGAACGATGCGGTTAAGCTCGTCTATGATTTCGTTTGGGGTGATTTCTGCGACTGGTACATCGAATTTGCGAAAACCAGGTTTTATGGCGAGGATGCTGATGATCGCAAGATTGCCCAATCTGTATCCGTGCATGTATTAAAACAGATCCTGAAATTACTGCATCCCTATACGCCGTTTATCACCGAAGAACTCTGGTCCTATTTAAAAACCACAGACGAGCTTTTGCTGATGAACTCGAATTGGCCTCAAGTGGTGGATGCTTTCGACGATGAAACGGTTGAGCACACCATGCAGCTGCTCATGGATGTAATCTCCGCAATCCGTAATGTGCGGACTTCACTGAATGTGGCACCGGGGAAGACAGCAGAACTATTTATCAGGGGGGATGAAACTCTGACCAAGGTCATTGTCGGACAGAGTGAATATCTTAAGCGACTTGCGAAAGTCAGTCAACTCACAGTGGGCAAGGATATCCCCAAACCTCCTCACACGGCGACTGCCGTGGTGCGACAAATGGAGTTATTCATTCCCCTCGAAGGTCTCATCGATCTGGACAGAGAACTCCAGCGACTCGAAAAACAGATCGCAGGAATGGAAGGCCGATTGGCCGGAATCCACAAAAAGTTATCCAACGAAAATTTTGTTTCACGGGCACCGGCAAAAGTCATTAAGCATGAACGATCAAAACAGGCTGAATATGAGGAAAACCTGCGGAAGCTTAAGGAAAACTATACTGCCCTGATCGATTAATACTATCTTGAATTCGGCCCCCCAATACTATGAAACCTCCGTCGAGTCAGATGTAAAATATCTCAAGGGAGTTGGTCCACAGAGAGCCCAAATTCTGGCGAGAGCAGGCATCGAAATGGTGGGTGATCTGCTGCATTACTACCCCCGGCGCTACCTGGATCGTACCAGCATAAAGACCATCCGTGAACTAAGAGTGGGTGATGAAGCCGTCGTCATTGGTACCGTTGAAAACACCGCCACCGTCCCCACTCGACGTAAAGTGATCTTCACAATGACCCTCACTGATGGCACGGGCCATCTTACCTGTCAATGGTTCCAGGGCATTTCCTGGATTTCTGATAAATTCAATATCGGAGATACCGTTGCCGTATTTGGTAAAATTGATTTTTACAATGGAATGAAACTGACGCACCCGGATTTCGACATTCTCGAACCTGGAGAGGATCCGGTGAACACGGGGAAAATTCTAGCCCAATATCCTTCTTCAGCTGATCTGAAGGCTGTGGGACTTTCGGGCAGTGGATTTCGCAAAATTATCTCCAATGCCTTTGAGCGCATCAGTGAACCCATTCCCGATCATTTTTCATCTGCTTTTCTTCAGCGCTTCGGGCTCATGCCTCTGGATGCTGCACTGCATGTCATCCATCAGCCACAGACACTTGAGGACCTGCAACCTGCAATATTTCGGCTGAAATTCGACGAACATTTTTTCATTCAACTGCTGATGGCACTGAGACGCAAAGCACGACAGGAAAATCATGGCAGGGTCTTTTTGAGCAAGGGTCCCTATGTTAAGCGCATGTATGATGAACTCCCTTTTCAGTTGACGAAGGCCCAGATTACCGTTTTACAGGAAATTCATGCAGATCTGAAGTCATCCCACCAAATGAACCGCCTTTTACAGGGAGATGTGGGTTCGGGCAAAACCGTGGTTGCAATGCTCACCGCGGCAACGGTCATTGGTAACGGGGCGCAGGTAGCGGTAATGGCACCCACCGAGATCCTCGCCGATCAACATTTCCGCAGTTTCAGTAAATATTGTGAACTTGTGGGAATCCGCTGCGCACTTTTAAAAGGGGGCATGAAGGCAAAACCCAGGGCTGAAATTCTCGAGTCACTGAAAAACGGTGACCTGCAACTGATTGTCGGCACGCACGCACTCATCCAGGCGGATGTAGAATTCAAAGACCTGGGGATGGTCATCGTTGACGAACAGCATCGTTTCGGAGTGTTGCAGCGCAAAGAACTCACGCAAAAAGGGCTTAATCCTGAAATGCTGGCGATGACCGCGACACCTATTCCCCGCACTCTTGCGATTACCTACCATGGAGATCTGGATATTTCCGTTATCAACGAATTACCCAAAGGGCGTCTGCCCGTGAAGACAACTTTAGTGGAACCTGGCCGGCTTGAAAAAGTATATGCGTTCATGCGTTCCGAGATGACTGCAGGCAGACAGTGTTTTGTGATCTATCCCATCATCGAAGAATCTGAAAAATTAGATCTAAAAGCTGCCGATAAAGGGTATCTTTTTCTGAAAGATAAAATCTTCCCTGATTTTAAAGTAGGCTACATTCATGGTAAAATGAAGACTGCCGAACGCGAGATGCAGATGGCAGGATTTGTGGCAAACGAGCTTCAGCTTCTGGTGGCTACAACGGTTGTTGAGGTGGGGATTGACGTCCCCAACGCCTCCGTTATGGTCATTGAAAATGCCGAACGCTTTGGGCTCTCTCAACTGCATCAACTGCGGGGCAGGATTGGCAGGGGGTCTTACCAGAGCCATTGTGTGCTGGTTCAACGCAAAGAAACTGAGGATGCCCGATATCGTCTTCGGGTAATGGAGAGTACGAATGATGGTTTTGTCATTTCAGATCGTGATTTGAAATTAAGAGGACCCGGAGAATTCTTTGGCAAAAAACAGCATGGCTATATGAAAACCCAACTGGCAAATTTCATTGAGGATGGCCCCATCATCAGAACGGCAAGACAAGCTGCCTTTAGACTGGTGAGCGAAGATCCAAAGTTGCAGAAAACTCATCACCGACGCCTGCGCAGGCATTTTATGACGCATTACAAATCGATGCTTGAATTCGTAAATATTGGGTAAACTTACCACCTGTTATTACCCTAAATATAGAAGGAATGAATAATTATGACTGAATCCAATGTTGATATGAACACACAGCTCTTTGTTGGACTTATTTCTTCATTGAGCTCACAAGCTTATATGCAGATGGGCAAATTGAAGAATCCAATGACCGATAAGATTGAGCGCGACTTGCAGGGGGCATCACTTTCGATTGATATCATTTCCATGCTGAAAGAGAAATCCTCCGGGAATTTGTCGAAAGAGGAAGAGCACTTTATTGATCACACATTACAGGAACTTCGGTTGAATTATGTCTCCGAAAAAGACAAACCGGAACCCGCTGAAGAGAAATCGGAAAAGACGGAATCAGATGCTCATGATGACAACTCCGCAGCAGAAAACGCAACCGCAAAATGAATTTTTAATAACATTGGGGCTGGCTGCAGGGTCTGATGGATTTGGCTTATTGCTAAATTGAAACTTAATTAATTATACTGGATACCAATTTGGTAAAATCTTATAACACACTCAATAAAATTACGGCCGCAGTACTCCTTTTTGCGTCGTTCATCATCTATATTTCAACAATGGCGCCGACCACATCATTTTGGGATTGCGGGGAGTTCATCGCTACGTCCTTCATCATGGGTGTGCCGCATCCCCCGGGGAGTCCTCTATTCCTGATTCTCGGGAATATTTTCACCCAAATACCCCTGTCCGCAGATATTGGCGTTCGCATGAATTTTATCTCACCCATTTTCAGCGCTTTGGCGGTAATGTTAGTTTATCTGATTACCGTCCTTTTCATCGAAGAATGGAGGGGCACCGTTGCCAGTCTGTCCGATGCCATCATTGCTTATGGTAGTGCCTTTGTCAGTGCTTTCACATTTGCCCTCACGGACTCACACTGGTTCAATTCGGTTGAGACAGAGGTGTATGCGGCCTCGACCCTAACCACCGCTGTTGTAGTTTGGCTCATCCTAAAATGGGCACGAAACGAGGGTAAGCCCGGCAATGTCCGTTATATTCTCCTCATTGCCTATATTTTTGGATTGGCTATCGGCATCCATTTATTGAATCTGCTGGCACTGCCCTTTATTGGAATGATCATTTATTATAAAAAATATGAATTCAAGCTTACCACCTTCCTGGGTCTTATTGGTATAACAGGGATCGTGTTTTTGATTATCTATCAGGGGATCATCAAGGGTATGCCCAACCTTGCCGCAAGCTATGGTGTAGCTGCCCCGGTATTTGTCATACTTGCAATGCTTGCGGCCACGGTCTGGGCCATCCTGCAGCATAAACACCTTGCCTCCACTATTCTCACGAGTCTGGTCTTGATTTTCATTGGCTATTCCACTTATACGGTGATCTTCGTGAGGGCTACACAGCACCCTTCTATAAATGAGAATAATCCCGATACGATTGATGGGGCTGTACTTTATATGAATCGCGACCAGTACGGTGACTGGAGCATCCTCAACCGCAGTGAAACGCTAAAACGCCCGGAATGTACTTATGCTTCCCGTTATACAAAAAATAAAAACAATCCGACAACTGGCGAGGCCTGGGACTTTTTCCTGAATTATCAAGTGAAGGAGATGTATCTGCGCTATTTTGCCTGGCAGTTCATCGGCCGGGGGGATTTCAACTGGGATGTGGTGAACCTCAAGGGGAAATTGCTGAAGAAGCTGGAGGGCATTGATTTGTTCAGATATGGATTGCCCTTCGCCTTTCTATTTGGAATTGCAGGTCTGCTGCATCATTTTTACAAAGACTGGAAAAGAGCCCTTGCAGTTTTAGCGCTCTTCCTGATCACGGGGCTCATGATTATCGTCTATCTCAATCAGTATGACCCCCAACCCCGCGAAAGGGATTACTCCTATGTAGGCTCTTTCATGGCTTTCTCATTCTGGATTGGCATCGGCATTGCCGGTCTGCTGGAAAGAGTTAAGGAATACTTCACGAATACGAAAACCTTCAATACCGTCTCGATGGGCATCGTAATGCTCCTGGTGATCTTCATGCCTGTAAAAATGCTGGCTGTGGATTACCATGAACATGATCGATCGGGGAATTTTGTGGCCTGGGATTATGCCTACAACATGCTGAATTCCTGCGAACCGGATGCGATCATTTTTACAAATGGCGATAATGATACTTTCCCGCTGTGGTATCTGCAGGAAGTCGAAGGCATCCGTAAGGATGTGCGTGTCGTGAATCTGAGTCTGTTAAATACGCCCTGGTATGTTTTCCAGTTGAGGGATGATCCACCCCGGATTCCTCTATCGTTAACGGATTCTGAGATCAAGAGGATCACCCCCATCCCCTGGGAGGCCAAGGAGGTGACCATTAATCCGGCAACTGCGGATGAGCCGCCCTTTACCTGGAAATTGAAACCGACTTTTGCGGGACAGTATCTGCGGGTTCAGGATCTGATGATCTATCGCATACTGAAGGATGTGAAATGGAAAAAACCTGTCTATTTTGCGGTGACGGTCTCTCCGCAGAATCAGATCGGACTGGACAACTACCTGCAAATGGAAGGGTTGGTTTACAGGGTAAATTCTGAAAAAGTCCCCGATCTGAATTATGATCGAATGACCAAGCTGATCGAAGAATCTGACAACCTTGATGACATTATCGTCACCAAAGAGGACTGGCTGGAACACATGGATAAAGAAGGTGGAATTTTCCACTACCGCAACCTGAATGATCCAGATATCTATTTCAATTCCAATATTCAGAGGTTGATCCAGAATTACCGTTCGGGGTTTTTACGCCTATCGCTCGAAAATATTTATTCCGGGAAAACGGAGGACAATGAAAAAGCTTATGGAATCCTGAAAAAAATGGATCAGTACTTCCCACCCGATCTGCTGCCATACAATAACCCCGATCTGGAGCTTCAAATTGCCCGGCTCTATCATCAGGCCGGTTACGACGATGATGTTGTGGAGATCCTCCAAAAGATCGAGCTGGAACCTGCAACAAGTTTGGAAACTCAATATTATCTCGGCCAAATGTATTTAACAGACCTACAGATGCCTGAGCGGGCCATCCCCGTTTTCAAAAAATTGTATGATGACCCAACCTATGCTCAGTACTATGAGATCGTCATTGCATTGGTTCAAGCTTATTCTCAGGCAGACCAGCAGGATGAAGCCATACAAATTCTTGAAAAATGGATATTGGATCACCCCGATGATCAGAATGCCAGGTCCTCTCTTAAACTTTTGCAGGGGGACCCGTCATAACAGCAGCCCAGGTCTCCATCATCATTCCCCATTTTAATGGGGCGGAGATACTCAGGGAATGTCTGGCTTCCCTTTCTAAATCAACAGCATCTGATTACGAGATCATCATTGTGGACAATGGTTCCACAGATAACAGCATTTCAATGGTCAAACAGGAATTTCCCGGCGTTCGCATCGTGAGCAGTTTAGAAAACAGGGGTTATGCAGGAGGCTGCAACCTCGGCAGCAAGCAAGCAAGCGCACCCTGTCTGCTGTTTTTAAATAATGATACAACACAGCAATCCGGATGGCTGGATAAATTATTACTACGCTTGGAATCCAATGATAAAATAGCCTCAGTACAACCCAAAATCCTGAACTATTTTAATCAAGACACTTTTGATTATTCCGGCGGCAGCGGTGGCTGTCTCGACATGCTGGTGTTCCCTTTCGCAAGGGGGCGAATTTTCAACACAGTTGAAAAAGATCTGGGACAATACGATGACTGCAGTGAAATCTTCTGGGCCTCAGGTACGGCTTTCCTTACCCGAAAATCGATCTTCGCGGAACTCGGGGGATTCGATGAAACGCTTTTTGCACACATGGAAGAGATTGATTACCATTGGAAATGCCATCTCGCCGGATATCGGGTCGATGTCGAACCGGCTTCGGTCATTTACCATCGCGGGGCCGTGACACTACCGCCTTCCTCTCCCCTGAAAACCTATCTGAATCACCGGAACAGTCTATTACTGCTCCTGACAAACTATGAACCCCTGAACAGTTTTTTTCTGTTTTTCCCTCGCTTGTTGCTGGAGATCGTCTCATTTTTCAAGGAGCTGATCGCTCTCAGACCTCAGCATGCTCATGCTCATATCCGTGGCCTTTTTTGGCTTCTCACACATCCCGGCATTATTTCACGGCGTAGAAAATCGATCCGCAGGTTAAGAACAATAACCGATGAAAAATTAATGCATAAAATGTATAGGGGAAGTATTGTGTTGCAGTATTATTTGATGGGAAAAAGAAAATTCAGCAGTCTGGTACTGCCTGGCCAAAAGAAGAATTAATCTACATTGTCACAACTATAGGGGATATAAACTTTAAAAGAACTGCCTTGGTCTTCATCGCTGCTGACTTCGATCTCACCCTTAAAACCTTTCACGATACCGTGAACAATCGAAAGTCCTAATCCGGTACCTTCCCCGACTTCTTTACGTGTGAAAAAGGGTTCAAAGCAGCGTTCTTTTTCATCTTCAGTCATCCCCAGTCCGTTGTCTTTGACTTCCATCACAACCCGTCGGTTTTGGGTATTGTTATAAAGATTGAGTGTAATTTCCCGGGTATAATCTTCTGGTGCAAACTCTGCCTTTTTATCGACCGCATATCGGGCATTGGTAATGAAATTGACGACCACCTGTTCAAATTGCTGGGATTCAACATCGACCTTGGGCAGATTCTCCTCAAAATTAACGGACAATTCAATTCCGTGTGCTGCAAATTGCTGCTTGAAAAATATTAATGCTTTGCTAATGGGGACCTCAATATCCATGGTTCCAACCCGACCCGATTGTTTGCGTGCAAATTCCCGCATATTATTGATAATTCTGGCAGCTCTGTCAACCTCTCCCAGGATGAGATTCAGGTCCTTAATTCGATTTTGTTCCTCTTGTGGTTTTTTTTCTTCAATAATACTCAGCAATTCCGACTGTGCTCTAATGATTGAAAGGGGTTGATTGAGTTCGTGTGCAATTCCCGTAGCCATCTCACCGAGAGATGCCAGCCGCCCAGCATGGATTAATTGGGTTTGCTGTTCCTTTAGGATTTGTTCTGTTTTGATTTGCTCTGAAATGTCCACAACATAGCCAAGATAATATATAACTTCACCAGAATTATTTCTGATAAGTGTTGTAAAATCTTGTAGCCAGATGATCGTACCATCTTTTTTCAGAACCTTGTAAGGACTATGCGTTAGTGACAGCAAACCCTCCTTTTCAGCACTCTCAACTTCAAGGCGAAGCCGTTCTCTATCTGCTTCATCAACGATGTCGTAATATGTTATTCCTCCTGAGATGAATTCCTCTGCATCATAGCCAAATACGGATTTGACATTTGAAGAAACATACTCTACCGGTGCTCCCTTTAATCGACTCCATTTAAAAATCACAATCTGTCCCCCAATAAAGAGATCCCGCTCACGCTGAAGAGCAAGTTTGGATTCTTCGAGTTGTGAGGTTCGGCGAGCAACTTTTTCTTCCAGTTTATCCTTGTATTTTTCCAGTTGTCTCTCTGCCTTTACGCGCTCAGTAACCTGATCGTTAAGGGCCTCATTAACAGCCAGAAGCTGACGGTTCCTGATTCGAATTCTCATACTAATGAATTGGAAGATAATTATGACAAATCCCAATATCAGAAGAGCTGTACCAAGTAAAACGTATGGTTTTTTATAGAAAGGAATCTTGTGATGGATTAACAAACGGGCACCTTCCTCATTCCAGAGACCGTCATTATTTGAAGCCTTAACTCTGAAAGTAAAATCTCCGTCTGGCAGGTTGATATAATCGATGATTCTCCGGTTGCCCAGATAGTTCCATTTCTTATCGTATCCCTCAAGCTTGCAGGCGTATTGGTTTTTCTCCGGGTCTATGAAATTCAGTGCTGAAAATTGCATGGCAATCACATTCTGCTTTGGTTCCAGAGTGATCTCCCCTAACTGACTGATCTCTTTTGAAAGAGTGAAACCATAGGATGACTTTTGACTGAATGAAATGGGTTCATGGAAAAGTTGAAACCCTGTAATAACAACATTGGGAATATAGTGATTGTCCAAGTTGTTGACTTTGGCAGGCCAGAACTGATTAAAGCCCTTGATACCGCCGAAATAATAGCTGCCATCCTGCCCAATATAGGCTGCTCCGGAATTATACTCGTTGCCCTGTAGTCCATCGGTGATATCATAATTTCTGAATTTCCCCGTTTCATAATTAAATTTGGATATCCCCAGGTTAGTGGAAATCCACGGTTCACCCTTCTCTCCCTGAAGTATTCCATTTATCACATTACTGGGTAAGCCATTACGCTTCTGGTAGCCCGTGAAAGAATCCGTTGAGGGATCATAGAGATTCAGTCCCGCTCCAAGAGTGCCAATCCAATAGTTTCCATTATCGTCTTCCATGACATAAGAAATAAGATTGCTGCTGATTGATTTCGGGTCACTTTTGATATGAGAATAATGTACAAAGTCAGAACTACCTTTTTCTAACTTAAAAAGCCCGCTGTAAGTACAAACCCACAGTGCCCCGGAATGATCTTCGTAGATATAATCGACAGTTTTATCAAGTTCATCATTCTGCAAAGAGTAATGATAAAAGCGGTCTTCCCTTGAGTCGTAACGGTCGAGTCCGGAATCTGTACCCACCCAAATCTCATTATTGCTTCCTACTGTGACGGTATAGACAACATCGCTGTTGATGCTTTGGGAATTGTTATCATCATGGTAATAATGCTGAAAAATACCTGTCAAACTATCCAGTGTATTTAATCCGTTTCCCGTACTGACCCAAAGCGTTCCGAGGCTGTCACGGTCCACATCCCAAACAATATCACTGCTAATACTTTGGTGATCATTCTTTCCATGCCGGATGGGAATGAATGGTGTGTTTGCTTCATTTCTAAAAAACAGTCCCTCAGAGGTACCGACCCATAAATTTCCACTTTTGTCTTCGGTAAATGAAAATATCTGATTTGAAGTTGTCTCCCAGTCAATAGACTCCTCGGTGACAGTCGTCGTAAATTTATATTTACTCTCAACCAGCATGCTGATACCATTATCGCTTGACCCCGCCCACAAGGTCCCCGCTCTGTCGCGGTAAAGGGACATGATATCGTTACTGCAAATGGTGTGTGATTGATTTCGATTCCGTAGATAACGGGAAGTTTTCCCTGATCGGATATCGTATCGTATGAGCCCTGCGGATGTCCCTATCCACAGACAAGAGTCTCCATCTGAAATAATATTGTGTACCCCTTCTACATCCCCGGAGTCGGATTTAATAAAACCATTAAATCCGTTTTTAGATAACTCCCCATCCTCATTCAAACAAAAGACGCCATGATCGAGGTCGCCAAACCACATCGTGCCGAATTCATCCTGTGCTATTGTTTGAACATTATTAGGTTGAATTCCATTGGGAATAGATGGACCGGCTGCATAATGTTTTAAGGAATCAGCAGCAAAATCATACAGATAGACTCCCCCTCCGGTTGCAATCCATAAATTTTTGTTGTTATCTGTGAAGAGGGTAATAATTTGGGTTTCCTCCAATTTGAAAGGCACTCCC
>CAZIYQ010000027.1:0-19293 GCA_964543505.1 uncultured bacterium
ATCAGTAGCTTTATACCAGCTGTGTGCTCATCCGTATCCAAAAGTTTTTCGCCCTCTGCGACCAAGCCGTTTACCAGTAAGGTCTGTTTGCGGATGAGACCCTCGACCAGCAATTTTAATTCTTTATATTGTTGATTACCCGGGGCATCCACCTGGCCTGAAATGATCAGGGGGGTACGGGCTTCATCGATCAATACCGAGTCAACTTCATCTACAATGGCATAGACATAACCTGTTTGAACCTGATCCTCCGGTTCAATAGACATATTATCTCTCAAATAGTCAAAACCAAATTCCTGATTCGTGCCATAGGTGATGTCTCGGCGGTACATTTCTCTTCTCTGTTCTGCATTCATCGGATTCAATATGCAGCCCACCGTAAACCCCAACCATTCGTAGAGCACACCCATCCACTGGCTGTCTCTTTCAGCAAGATAGTCATTTACCGTGATTATATGCATACCCCGACCCGTGAGTGCATTCAGAATAATAGCCAAGGTCGCAGCCAGCGTTTTTCCCTCACCGGTTTTCATCTCCGCAATTTTACCCTGGTGCAAGACGATGCCGCCCATGAGCTGAACGTCAAAATGGACCATATTCCAGGTCATTTCGTTTCCCATCACCATAAATCGGGTACCGCAAAGTCGCCGAGCTGCATCTTTTACAACTGCGAAAACCTCATACATGATTTCGTTGAGGTAATCCTGCTCTGCTTTATAGATTAGATCCTCTAATTCAGAACCTTTAATTCCTTCGTTCTTTTCATCATTAGCGACGGATTGCCGCCGAGTTTCGATTTCTTTGCGATGATCGATGAGGATCTGGCGCAATTCATCATCTGATTTCGAGGCCATCGTTTTATAAACCTGGTTGATTTCTTCAACCATTGGAACCATGAGTTTATAATCCTTGTCAGATTTTTTCCCGAAAATTTTGGTGATGACTTTTGTTACTACAGACATTAGACCTTATTTTTTAAGTTTACGGTGATCAGTACGAGCTGAATAAATACGGCATCAAGATAAAACCAGACCCGCTTTCCGGTATCTGCGATAATCTCTTTCACTGAAGTATGCAATTTATACATCCTTAACGGGGTCATCAATTACCGTAACATTACCGTCAGGCAAATTAATTTTACCCTTCAGCATATCGTTATAAATTGAATCCAGAATGCCATTAACAAAAGCACCACTTCCCTCAGTACTGAACAATTTAGCTATTTCAACGGATTCGGAAATTGAAACTTTGGGAGGTACTTCTTCAACAAAAAGCATCTCTACCAGTGCCAACCGTATTATCAATCGATCTAATAAAGTGATCCGCTGAATATCCCAATTATTACTTCTTTCCGTAATGACCTTATTGGCGAATTCAAGATTATTTAAAACCAGACGCACAAGTTTACCGCTATATTTGAGAATCTCGGGAGTCAATTTCAGATCTTCCTCGGCGAGGTGGTCAAGAATTAAGCCGGGGGCAATTCCTGACATTTCGCAGGCATATTGCGCCTGCAGGGCAGTGATACGGGCTAATCGTTTTTCTTTCCGTGTCATAGATTTTCTGTTATAGGGAGGTTATCCAGCCATATTCATCAGGAATCCGTTCTGTCTGGATATCCGTCAGCAGGGTTCTCAGTTTCAGCGTGACCTCGCCCATTTTATTGTTATTGATCACATGTTCGACTCCGCCGTTTGATATTCTGCCGATGGGGCAGACAACCACAGCCGTTCCCGTGCAAAAAACTTCATCAGCTG
This sequence comes from uncultured bacterium, assembly GCA_964543505.1. Classification (GTDB taxonomy): domain Bacteria; phylum Fidelibacterota; class Marinisomatia; order SCGC-AAA003-L08; family JACNLC01; genus JAADGM01. The sequence continues at coordinate 1,758 of CAZIYQ010000027.1, forward strand.
TCAACATCTCTTCCAGGGGCAGGTCGGTCTCCTGGACTATCAGCCCAAGTTTTTCTTTTGCAAGATGCAGGACAGACTTCCGCGTGATCCCCGGCAAAATTGAGCCTGCAAGACGCGGTGTTTTGAGAACATTCCCCTTTAAAGAAAACAGATTGGCAGAACCCACCTCTTCAACATATTTCCCATTTGCGGCACTGAGATAGATCACCTCATCAAAACCATTTTCTTTTGCAATACCCCGGGGATAGAGTGATGCAGAATAATTCCCAATGGCCTTAGCATTACCGATGCCTTTGGGGGCTGCCCGATGATAATCGTTCGTGACCATCAGGTTTAGGGGATTCACCCCCCCCTTGAAATAGGGTCCAACCGGAGAGACAAAAACGATAAACGAATAGGAGGGTGCGGGAGCTACCCCCAGAATCGGTCCGGACCCACATAGAATTGGACGGACGTATAATGCTCCGTGGCCTGTTGGAGGGATATAATCTTCATTTGCTATTACAATATCATGAATGGTGTCAATGAACATTTTCTCCGGTACCGGCGGCATTACAATTCTGTCTGCAGAAGCCGCAAAACGCCTGGCATTTTCCTCCAGCCTGAAAAACACGATTCTGTCTTTCGTTGAACGAAAAGCTTTGATGCCCTCGAAGATGCCCTGTCCATAATTCATCACACCGGAGGCCGGAGAGATGGAAATATTCCCGAAAGGAACGATTTTGCCAGGTTTCCAATTACCGTTGTTGTCCGTTTCAGCAATAAACATGCTTCGCGAAGGATTTACCGTAAACCCCAAGCTGTCCCAATCGAGGTTCTGTAGTTTTATTTTTTCAGTCATTTTACTCCCAAATTTATTAAGAAAAATGCCATAATCTACCTGAGTAAATTTTTAGCTATCACAATTCGTTGTATTTCCGATGTTCCTTCGTAGATTTGAGTGATTTTAGCATCCCGCATAAGTCGCTCAACTCCCGTCTCTTTGATAAACCCATAACCTCCGTGTATCTGGACACATTGGTTGGCTGCCCTCATGGCTGTTTCTGACGCAAATAATTTGGCCATACTCGCCTTCGCACCGATAGGCTCGCCCCTGTCTTTAAGATTGGCTGCCTGCCAGATCAGTAATCTTGCCGCTTCAATTTCCATTGCCATATCGGAGAGTTTGAATTGAATTCCTTCAAAATGTGAAATTGTTTTCCCAAATTGCACCCTTTCTTTGGAGTAGGCTACGGAAGCTTCCAGTGCGGCCTGGGCAATTCCAAGTGCCTGAGAGGCAATCCCAATTCGTCCACCATCCAGAGTGTCCATGGCAATTTTGAAGCCATCGCCCTCTTTACCGATTAGATTTTCTTTGGGCACTTTCACATTATCAAAATATAGTTCTGCTGTGTCTGAAGATCTGATTCCCATTTTATTTTCAGGTTTGCCCGCTTCAAACCCTGCCCAACCTTTTTCAACGATAAAATTTGAAATCCCTTTATGCTTCAGAGTAGGGTCTGTCACTGCAAACAGAACAACGTAATCGGAATTCACACCATTGGTCACCCAGTTTTTCGTCCCATTGATAATATAGTAATCTCCTTCACGTTGAGCCCTGCATTTTATGGCAGCCGGATCCGAGCCGGCATGGGGTTCCGATAATGAATAAGCGCCAAGTTTTTTCCCTGATGCGAGAGGAATTAGATATTTTTTCTTCTGTTGATCATTGCCGTGGGTTTCCAGCAGGTGACAGACCAGTGAGTTATTTACAGACAAGACCACTGCCGCTGAGGGATCTACCTTTGCGATCTCCTCCATGGCCAATGTATATGAAATTGTATCCATACCACTGCCACCCCATTTGGGGTTCACCATCATCCCCATCAGACCCAGTTCACCCATTTTTTTAATGGCTTCTGCTGGCCATATCTTTTTTTCGTCGCGCTCCATTACACCTGGTTTTAACTCTTCAAGTGCAAATTCTCGGGCAGTTTGTTGTATTAATTTTTGTTCATCATTCAGGGTGAAATCCATTAGTTCTCCTTATTAATAATTATAAAATCCTGCTTTTGTTTTCTGTCCAAGCATACCGGCGGCGACCATCTTCTTCAGCAAAGGACAGGGTCTGTATTTACAATCTCCAAGCTCCCGATACAAAACTTCCATTATGGCCAAACAGACATCCAGCCCTATTAGGTCAGCCAGCGCAAGAGGACCCTTGGGATGCCCCATGCCTAATTTCATGATCTCGTCAATGGCCTCTTTCGTTGCAACACCTTCCATCAGAGCATATATGGCTTCATTGATCATTGGCATGAGGATGCGGTTTGCCACAAAACCCGGATAGTCATTGCACTGCACAGGTGTCTTACCGAGAGTGTTCACATAGTCTAATATTTTTTCGAGTGTCCCCTCACTGGTTTTGTAGCCGCAGATCACTTCCACAAGCTTCATCATGGGTACCGGATTCATAAAATGAACACCAATGACCCAATCAGGCCTCGTGGTAACTGCCGCTATCTCCGTAATTGAGATGGATGAAGTGTTGGTTCCTAATAGTGTATCGGGTGTACAGACCTTGTCGATTGTTCTGAAAATTTCCTTTTTCAGATCGATATTCTCGGTTGCTGCCTCGATTACGATATCTGCCTCGATAAGGTTCCCATAATCCGTTGAAGGAGTGATATGAGAAAGTGTTTCATCTGCTTTTTCTGCGGATATCTTCCCTTTAGCAACCTGCCGTTTCAGATTTTGCCGGATGGTTGAAAGACCCTTTTCCAAAAATTCATCCTTTATATCCAAAAGGGTCACCTGATAACCGGCAAGGGCATTAACATGAGCAATTCCATTGCCCATCGTCCCCGCACCAATAACACCAATTCTTTTCATTGAGTTTCCTATATTTATTCGTTAACAAACATTATCGTTGTGGAAATGCGCCATCATGAGTTTCAGAATTATACCCTTTCCACAATGAGGGCAGCCGCTTCCCCGCCACCGATACAGAGGGTCGCCAGCCCCCTCAGTGCAACCCGCTTTTCCATGGCAGCCAGAAGCGTCACCAGAATCCTGGCTCCTGAAGCGCCGAGGGGATGCCCTATCGAAACAGCACCTCCGTTGACATTGACCACATCTGCAGGAAGCTTGAACTCCCGCATTGCTTCCATTGTCACATTGGCAAAGGCCTCGTTGATCTCAAACAGGTCAATATCCCCAATTTCGAGGCCTGCTTTTTTTAGAACTTTTGACATGGCCTTTCCCGGGGCTGTTGTAAAATAGACCGGGGCATGTGCTGCAGACGCTTGTGCCACAATTCTCACGATCGGTTCAATGCCAAGTTCTTCCGCCTTTTCGCGGGACATGATCACCAGTGCCGCGGCTCCGTCATTTAGGCTGCTTGCATTAGCGGCTGTTACCGTACCCTCTTTTCCGAAAGCGGGGCGCAAGGAACCAATTTTTTCGATGCGTCCTTTTCCGGGTTCTTCGTCTGTGTCAACGATCAGAGCATCCCCTTTTCTTTGTGGGACTTCGACCGCAATGATCTCATCTGTGAACAGCCCTTTTTCGATAGAAGCCAGAGATCTTTCATAGGACATTTTAGCAAAATTATCCTGATCCTCTCTGCTGTAATGATGTTCTTCGGAAAGACGGTCAGCACAGCTCCCCATATGGATGTCATTATAGGGGTCCCAGAGACCGTCTTTTACCATACCATCTATGACTTTCTTATCCCCCATCCGCATTCCTTTCCTGGCATCAGGAAGGTAATAGGGTGTGTCACTCATGTTTTCCATGCCACCGGCGACGATGATCTCGGCATCCCCGCATTTGATGGCTTGCTCAGCCAGCATGACCGCTTTCAAACCCGATCCACAGACTTTGTTAATGGTAAGGCATTCGACTGATTCGGGCAATCCGGCATAGATAGAAGCTTGTCTCGCCGGGGCCTGGCCAAGACCCGCAGGCAGTACACAACCCATGATCACCTCGTCCACATCATCGGGTGAGATGCCCGCTCTTTCAACAGCAGCTTTGATGGCGACTGCTCCTAATTTAGGGGAAGGAACGCTGCTAAGTGCTCCGCCAAAGGATCCCACCGGTGTCCGTGCATAGGCTACAATTACGACTTCTCTCGACATGTTAATTCTCCAAATATTTCTTATTCATAATTTCAAACACCCGATTTTTCATTTTCAATAGTATTTTTATCCGTGTTTGAGTAAGCTTTGATAATATTTTTAACGAGTTTGTGTCGAACCACATCTTCTTCGTGGAAATAAACAAACCCGATACCCTCCACATTTTTCAGTATATTTGCAGCGTCAATGAGACCTGACACTGAATGAGTCGGCAAATCCGTCTGGGTAACATCTCCGGTGATGATCGCTTTCGAAGTAACCCCCAGTCGTGTCAGAAACATTTTCATCTGCATGCGTGTGGCATTCTGAGCTTCATCTAAAATGATGAAAGAATTGTGCAGTGTGCGACCGCGCATATAGGCCAACGGTGCAATTTCGATGACTCGCTGTTCCCGGTATGCTTTCAGCTTATCTGCTGGCAGCATGTCATTTAGGGCATCGTAAATCGGGGTCAAATAGGGGTCTACCTTTTCTTTTAGGTCACCGGGCAGAAAACCCAGTCTTTCGCCAGCTTCCACAGCCGGTCGTGTAATGACAATTCGCATGACCTCTCTACTTTTCAGAGCTGCAACAGCACTGGCCACAGCCTGGTAGGTTTTCCCGGTACCTGCAGGGCCGATAGCAAAAGTAATATCATTTTCAAGAACTGCCTGAAAATAGCGCTTCTGGCCGGGCGTTCGCGCATAGACAGCTCCCTTATGGGTATAGACGATGACCGGGTTTTCTTTATCGCCATTATCATGTTCCCGTTTCAGGTTATGATTCCCGGAAAGATTAATCAGCGCTCTCACATCTTCTGTATCTACATAATTCTTTTGGCCTACGGTGACGAGCATGTCTTTAATGACATCTGCAATTAAGGCAATTTCGCTCTGTTCTCCTTCTAAAACCATCTCTCCGCCACGGACGAAAATTGAGGTTGAAAAATTCTCTTCAAGGATTTTCAGGTTGCAATCACCGGGACCCAGCAATGCCAGGGAGTCAACTGTACTAATGCTAATTATTTTCTTCAAATACGCTCCATTGATGAGCTTTTGGGCTGGCGTTAAAAATAGAAAAGCCTTCTCCCAGAAGAAAAGGCTTAAAGTCTTGCGAACATGTCAATTAATAGTACCCATAATGCGCACAAATTTACGGGTAAACTGCTATTATTTCAAATCACCTGTTGCGCAAAAACACCTATTTTAATACCGGTAATATCAGCTTTTGGGAGCTTCTTTTAAGCACAGCCCCAGCTCATCTAATTGTTCCGGATCGACCGTGGATGGCGATTCGTCCATGAGCGACATTGCTGAAGTGGTTTTGGGAAACGCAATGACATCTCTGATTTGACGGGAATCCACCAGCAGCATCACCATCCGGTCAAAGCCAAAGGCGATTCCCCCATGAGGCGGCGCACCAAACTTGAATGCGTTCATAAGAAAACCAAACTTGCGCTGCGCTGTCTCCTCATCAATGCCAAGCAGTGTAAAAATACGGCTCTGCAGATCACTGTCGTGAATTCTAATGGAGCCGCCGCCCATCTCATAACCGTTCATTACGATGTCATAGGCCAGTGAACGCACTTCTCCGGGAGCTGTGTTGATGAGGTCCAGATCATCGGGATGGGGTCGCGTAAAGGGATGGTGCAGGGCATCCCAGCGTTTTTTATCTGTATTCCATTCAACGAGTGGAAAATCAGTAACCCAAAGGGGTGCCCAGATCGAAGTATCGATGAGAGACTCCCGGTTACCAAGTTCTAGTCTCAGCGCACCCATTGCAGGTAAAACAATGCGGCTTTCATCGGCAGCGGCAAAAATGATGTCCCCTTCACTGGCATTGAGCGAAGTCAGCATTTGTGTCTGTAGTTCCGCTTCAAAAAATTTACTGATGCCGCCTTCGAGCTTACCGTTAACCACCTTCATCCAGGCCAGCCCCTTCGCGCCGTAGTAAGTTTTCAGATCGGCGGTGAGTCCGTCAATGATTTTTCTGCTGTAGGCGGCAGCGTTGGGACAAACCAGCGCTTTGGAAATTCCACCATCCTTCACGATGGTTTTAAAGGCATTAAAACCGGATTTCAACACAAAGGGAGAGAAATCCTGGAGCTTCATATCAAATCGAAGATCCGGTTTATCAGAACCATAATTATCGAGAGCCTCGGCATAGGACATACGGGGAAATTCTTTGGGCAGATCCACACTCAGTAGAGATTTCCATACATGCCGGGTCAGGTCAGTACCCACTCGGATAACATCTTCAACCTCCACAAAAGACATCTCGACATCGATCTGTGTAAACTCAGGCTGCCGATCAGCGCGGAAATCCTCATCCCTAAAACATTTAACAATTTGAAAGTAACGATCGAATCCTGAAACCATTAACAATTGTTTGTAGGTTTGAGGTGACTGTGGCAAAGCGTAGAATTTTCCTTTATGAATACGGCTGGGGACCAGAAAATCCCGTGCACCTTCAGGAGTGGATTTCATCAGCACAGGTGTCTCAATTTCGATGAAGTCAAGAGAATCCATGAAATCTCTAACAGCCTTGGCAGCGCGATGGCGCATGCGGATATTATGCTGGAGCTCCCTGGTTCTTAATTCGAGATAACGGTAGCGTAAGCGATGCTCTTCAGAGGCGGAATTCCGATCGTTCACATCAAAGGGCAATGGATTCGACTCGTTGAAAATTTCAAGTTCGGAAACCTCGATATCAATCTCACCCGTGGACATATTTTGATTGACGGCGTTTTCAGGGCGACGAACCACTTGCCCGGCAATTCCAATGACATCTTCCATGCCGAGCTTTTTGGCCATTTCGAAAATTGCAGGCACTGTTTCTTCGTTAAAAACAACCTGTGTTTTGCCGTAGCGATCCCGCAGATCAATAAAGATCAGTCCACCCAGATCACGGCGCTTGGCAATCCAGCCGGTGAGGGATACGGTTTCGGATAAATTACTTCCCCGGAGTTCTCCGCAGGTATGAGTTCGTTTAATCAATTTATTCTCCAGATTTAGGGCGCAAATTTATAGTGATTCTGTCTGACGGCACACGAATTATCACCAGACTGCTACTGATTAATGAATATCTTTTGGAAAGGCAATCTGCAGGTAATCGAATAATGAGGTGTTTTGATTTTCGGAAAAAGAACGGATGTACGCTATATCAGGTCTTCTTCTCTTTTTTCCTTGCTGCCGGGAACAGCACATTATTCAGGATCAGGCGATAGCCGGGTGAATTCCGGTGCAGAGAGAGATCGGTTGGCGGATCTCCCACGAAATGACGATAGTCTTCCGGATCGTGCCCCCCCAAGAAAGTAAATGAGCCTTTGCCCTCATTTCCGTGGATGTATTTCACCATCAGATCATTTTCAACTTCTCCGAGAATGACCACACTTTTTTTGAGATAATTCCGGTTGAAAGCAGTGGTCTGGCCCATGAAGCCATTGATGACACCCACATGATCTTGTGTCAGCATAGTGGGAACCGGGTCCAGTTTTGCCGAGAATTCGAACAGACTGAAATAATCCGCTTCAGCACTGCGCGTTATGGGCTTGTTGCTGGGGGGAATATCTATTGTGGCATATTCATAGACCATGGGATCCGTGTAGAGTTCATAATTTTCAAAGGCAAATGATTTTGTGAAATCAATTTTATCGGAGTAATTGGGGTCCACGGGAGATCCATCATAAACGGATGCCACAATGTCAACAGTTTGTGTTGCAAGAGCAATGTCAAAAGAATCGGTCGCTGAGCACATGGCAAACAGAAAGCCGCCATTAACTGTAAAATCCCTGATCTTAGCAGCCACAGCTTTTTTCAATTCCTGCACACTCCCATAGCCATGACGACGGGCAATCATTTCGAAGTCTGCAACCTGATTTTGATACCAGGCCGCCCCGTGGTAATTACGATAGAATTTACCATACTGTCCCGTAAAATCTTCATGGTGCAGATGCAGCCAATCGTAATCGCTCAGTTTGTCCGCCAGGACATCATCATCAAAAACAGTTTCGTATTCAATTTCCGCATAGGTTAAAGCCAGTGTGACCGCATCATCCCAAGGCTGCATCTCCGGTGGAGAGTAAACAGCGACTTTCGGTGCTTTTTCCAGCAGTACATCGTCCATATTGTTCTGTTCGATTTCTCCATAGATTGAGCCCAGCTGCGCCGCATTCACCAACTGGAACGATACGCCCCGGACTTTACATTCTCTTTCCAGATTGTGAGAATCATCGATCATAAAAGATCCGCCGCGGTAGTTTAGCAACCAATCCACATTTTGCCCCTGTTTCAACGTCCAAAATGCAATTCCATAGGCTTTAAGATGATCGGTTTGTGTCAGGTCCATAGGAATGAGCAGCTTCTGACCGCTGACAAAGGTCATTAGACCCGTTAATATGAACAGTAAAAATTTGCTACGAAAATTTTGTTTAGATTCGATCAAAGCTAACCTCTTTCCAATGATGCAATTGTCAATAAATTATTTTTCAACTTGCCAACTCCCGCAGTCTTAAACGAACATCGTCATAATATATGCTAAGGGGATATTCATCGAGAAATTGCAGATAGATATCGATGGCTGCAGCGAGATCATTTTCCACATAATCCTTGATCTCTGCGCGCATGATCATACCCAGTTCGGCATACAGAGATTCACCCTCCATCGTTAAGGTAGTCTCATACGCCTTAAGGGGATCCCCGGTAAAGAGGTACAAATTTGCCAATTGATAGGTGGCAAGCTGACCGATCTCTGGTGTTTCGCTGTGAGTTAAGGGCTCAAGTTGCTTAATGGCATCGGCTCTTTTATTCTGCTGCAGCAGAAATTGGGTTTTTGCAAAAATATTAAATGACACGCTGTCACTCCCGAAAGTTTTCAGCAGTCCCGAAACCTCCAGCACATCATTGTAGAGGCCGTCCACTGGGTCCATTTCTCTGACCAGCCCCGTGATGACGGAATTCAATGAATCAATATCTTGCTGATACATGAGGGTCTGTGCAATTTTCTGTTTCAGTGCGAAAAGGAATTGGGGTTGAGTTGCAGTTGACAGATAGTCCTGTGCCAGTGCGGCAGCCTTGGCCAGATCACCCTTGGCAATCAATAAATCGACAAGACGAATCCGGGTCGATTGTAAAAAGGGGAGATTGCCGGGCATATCGAGGACTTCGGAATAGTTCAGTCGCGCACCATCCAGATCAAACAAAACCAGAAAACGGATCTCTCCCAGTCGGAAAGCAGCCTCCGCCGAAGCATTGTTAGTCCGGAGCGAATCGTAAATTGCCACAGCCTCCATCAATGATTCGGTACTGCTTTCATCAACTCTCAGGAAAGGAGAGGTAAAGAAAGGATTCCCACGATAAAAGCCTGATATGGGCAGCACATTCTTTGTCTGCAGCGTCTGTTGTTCGTAGAGATTCGCCAAAGCATAAACCGTCTGTTCAAGCACTTCTTCTGATGAATCTTTGTTCAGGGTGAAATGCAGCACACTGTCGGCCAGTGTGTATTCTTTCACCGTGAGAAGATCTTTACCCAGCTCGAGAAAACGAGCAGAGGCAGCCTCCGCAGTTTGCAGGATTTCGAAGGATTCCCGATAGGATTTTTCCTTGAAGAAAACATCCGCAAGAATGAGTTTTGCGGCCTGCAGTTCTGATTCATCAAGACGATTTCTAACCAATGTTTGGACTGTTGGGGTTTCCGGGAAATTTAGAATCTTATCCGAAACGAACTGAAATTTTTCCGGCTGCAGACTGAGGAAGAGCAGATATTCCTCCAATGCCTTTTTGTAGTTCATTCTCATGGCAAATAGATTGGCCATATTGAAGGCAAAATATCCGGGGGCCTGATTCGATTCGCGATACCGGCGTAAGAGTTCTTCCGCAAAGCCATCTTCGGACAAAGACATGAGCTTGTTGATGATCCTCTTATAATTTTTTTCTGATGAGATATTCTCACTTGCGATTTGTCGAAAGAGAGTCTGCCAGCGTGCGGTGGAATCGGCCAGGATATAGGCCCCTCCAAGGTCAATACGAGCAATAATGTCCTCTGGACGTGCCTGAAGGTAGCCGTTATAAAAGCGGATTAGTTCAGGCCAGTCCTTATGCTGGGTGAGAATAGATTTAAGAGGAGAAAAATATTTATTGATCCCGGGTTCCTGGAGATTTATTTCTTTGTATAACTGCTCAGCATCATCCCAAAGTCCCGCTTTTTCAAAAGATTTTGCCTGCCGGTATTTTTTTTCCTGGGTTCCCTGATAAGCTTGATTGGCCTGGTTTTCATGCATTGCTTTTTGCAGCATTTCAAGGATGTCATTTGTCTTTTTCTCTTGTGGTAAAGCGCTAGTGAAAAGGAACAGTGCTGCGATCAGTAATTTCAAAGATTTCATTTCGACTCTCAATTCTCCACTGCCGGGGCTTCGGATTCCTGAGCTTTTTTCTGGAGCTGACGGAAATATGTTTTCATCATATCCTGATATTCCCTGGAGCGGCCCTCATTCAGGGCATCTTCCATGGCTTTGATCAGGAGTAGATCCCGCTCTCCCAACCCGGCAGGCAATCCGGCCGGACCTGAGTAGAGCATTTCCTCTCCGGTTTCGCTTTTCCGTTTTTTGGAATAATCCCGCTGGGTCATCGATTTCTGGCTGTCCAGCATTCTAGAAAGGATACGTTCTTGGCGTTCACGGGTATTCCGGGTCACCTGTCTGCGTTTGAAATCTTTGATCACCTCCTCCATATCTTGTGAGGCTTTACCGAGTCCGCCGCTGTCTTCGCCGGGCATTTCGGATAATAGGTCATTTAACGATTTTTGCAGAGCCTTTTGCTGTGCCTGCAGACGTTGCATCATAGCCTGCTGTGCCATCATTCCCATTTGCCCCAATTGCATGGTTCCCTGATTGATCCCCTGTTGCTGCTGGGACATCTGTTCCATCTGCTCCATGAAAGATTCGAAACCTGAAGCGGAACCCGAGGATTGCATCTGATCCATGGCATCCAGCATGAGCCGGGCTGCTTTGTTGAGATTTTCCATGGCCGTTTTTTGCTCCCGGATGGCAGAGCTGACCTGTTTTTGTTCCAGTTTGGCAATAGATTTATCCATGGATACCTGGGCTTTCCCAAGGGTTTGATTGATCTTAGGGGAGATATAAAATGTTTTCCGGGATAACTCCATGAGTTGGGCAAACAGCTGGTTCGTCCTGCGGCGAATTCTATCCTGTGTTTCATTGATTTCTTTTAATCTGGGATTGTTGGACCGCAAACCTGCGGAGGAAAAACTAATATTTTCCTGATGATCGGATATAGCCAATGTATTTTGCAGAACTTTCTGAAATTGCTCCATCATTTCAGCTACGGTTTGCTGTTGAAACTGCTGTTGGATCATCTGGGCCTGCTCCAGCATTTTTTTCAGTTTTTCACTGGCAGCACTGGCTGGTTTCTCGCTGGCCTTATCGCCACTCTGCATTTGCTGACGTGCTTCTGACAGCGATTGCTGGGCGTTTTCAGCCAAATCACTTTGGCGCAGTTCATTTAAGTCCGAGGCGGGCTGCGGTGCGTATTGCTGGATGGCATCCGCTGCATCTTTCATCACCTGATCCAGCCGGGAGTAATTTTCTTCCTGTCTTCGCTCACGGGAAGCCATCTCAGACAGGGACTGCCCGTCGTCTTTTTGGAATTCATCCACGATATCGTTTTGTTCAGTCACCATTTCTTCCAATCGCTTTACAACCTCGTCCATCTTCTGTTCGGCCATGGCCTGCTGGAACATATCGATGAAACGGTCAAGCTGTTCTTCCATATCTTCCATATTGAACTCAAAATCTTCCAGCGCCTGCAGCATCTTCTGGGGATCCATCTCATCCATGGCTTCCCTAAGTTTATCCATGGCCTCCTGCAGCTCCGGTGTCATAACCTGATCCAGCAGATCCTGTAATTTTGAAAATTTCTCCTGCAGACCCTTATCAACCAGGTTATTCTTTTCAAGTTGCTCCGAAATCTGCTCAAGGGCATCCTGCATCTCATCGATCTGCTGTGTGACATTCTCCATTTTGTTGAGGATGTCCTCGGTTTTCTGCTGTTGTTCCCAATTCACATCATCAGACTTGAGCATTTCAAGATTGAGTTCTTCCACCATCTCCTTCACATCTTCTAGTGACATTTTCATGTCTTCAGATTCCTCAACGGCCGAATCCTCTGTGTCACTCAAAGAACGATAGAGATCTTCGAGAGAGGGATAGCGTGCCATATAAATCGCTGAAATGGTAACACCGGGTCCTGTCAGCACATTGTTGTCCAGTATCCTGATCTGAAACTGCAGCTCATCATCCGGGGAAAGATTCAATCCGGACAGATCCCAACTGTGAAATATCTGCTGTGTCCGGGCTTCCGCTATTAATTCTGGGATATCTCTGGTGTAAGTTGTCGTGTCGGGTGTCAGATAATCCGGATGATTGATGCGGTAGTCAATATAAGCATTGGAGAATCCGAAATCATCGCTGGTCTGAATATTAAAATTGATGTCCAGAGATTCATCCAAATCGATCTCGCGATCGGGTTCGGCAACCAGCAGATCCGGTGGATAATCAGGGATGATGCTGAAACGGTATTGTGCCGGGTTTAGATTCCCCACATTGTTTTCATCCAGACAGTAAATTGCAACGGTGTTATCTTCAGTGATATTGAAAGAACCTTTGATCTCATGACCGGTAATCTCCAGCGATTCCCGCTCCTCCCCAACTAGAACCCAGGCCAGGCTCAGAAACTTAGTTGAGGATGCCATTACCTGCACCTTACTGCCGGCCAAAAGAGAGACATCCGTTACATTGCCCGGATGCGTCCAGGGTGATTCCGCGGTATAGACCGGTGGTACAATCGTGAACTCCAGTGCTTCCACTACAGGACGATCCGTCACAAAAATAGTGTCCGGAACCGTGGCGACCCTGCCCCAGGGCGAGAACCAGGAATTGGAAACAACTTCTGAATAATAAACAATCTCGGATTTGATATTCGTAAACAGGTACGAAGCCGAATCATTTGCCAGTGGCAAAACCATCCGGTGATCCATCGTACCGGTTTTCCATTTCATGACCAAAGAATCCGGTGTATTGCCGTCTGCATGAAATGAGACATTCAGGGAATCCCCTCCTAAAACATCCTGATTCCCACTGAGAGACTGCAGGGTGAAGGGAACCGGAACCGGAAAAGTAATCTGCGGGTGGGACAGTCGGTTCAGAGCCGGGAATAATTGATGCTGGAATATTGCAAAAACGATTATTGAACCGAGCAGTACAATCGTGAACCGCAGGCGGGATTTTGCGGCAATTCTCTCTTTCAAAGACTGAACCGGGACCGCCTGCAACTGCTGGTTCATCCGGTCAATAGCATAGTGGATAAGATCGTTTCCCGGGGCTTCAGATTTCAGCTCGGACTCAAGCTGGAAAGCATTTAATAGCCTGTCGGCGATTGGGGGGACTTTCCGGCCGACATAGGCTGCAATGGATTCATCCGAACTATTGCCGAACCAACCCATTCTGCTAATAACCCATTTCAGGATCAGATAGGCAATCCAGACTGCATAACAAAAGCCAAACCAGAGCAACAGCGTTGTTCTATGGCTGGTATCGAGATAAAAAAGGGATTCTGATACGGCCACAAGCAGCAACAGCATAATGGATACCAAAAGGAATCTTCTGATTCCGTTCAGCAGGTGGAAATTTGCCAATTGCCGGCGGATGGTGCTAATGTATTGTCTGATCATATTCTGCTGCATATCAATGGCTCAAAGCATATAAAATAATATTAGTGCCCATTTCCAGAGCCTGGGTTCTAATAGCTGCAGGGTCGTGGTGCACATCGGCATCTTCCCAGCCATCCCCCAGATCTGTCTCATAAGTGTAGAGTACTACCAGGCGATCTTCGTAAAATATTCCGAGTGCCTGTGGTCTCTGGCCGTTATGTTCGTGTACTTTTGGCAGTCCGTTCGGGAAATCGTAGAGCATGTGAAAAACATCATGGCTTGCGGGCAGCTCAACCAGTTCCTTTTCCGGAAATACTTTGAGCATTTCGCGACGGAACGATTCATCCATGCCATAACAATCATCTGCGTGCAGAAAAGCGCCACTGATCAACTGATCCCGCAGTAATTGGGCTTGTTCATCCGTAAAGTTTATATTTCCATGACCGGTCATGTACAAATAGGGACTCTCAAAAAATAAATCATCGCCAATCTCAACCCTGTTTTCAATGGGGTTTACATTGATTTTAGTAGCTGAATGAAAATAATCCAGCAAATTGGGCAGTGAGCTCGGGTCAGTGTACCAATCTCCGCCGCCGTCATAATGCAGGCGTGAAATAGATACAGCTCCGGCCGGGACATCCTGCGCAAAGGCAAGAATGGTCAGACTAACCAGAATTGTCAGCTTGACAATTTTTTTCATTAAAATTTAAACAATGGTTTTTGGATCATTTTTTACTTCGCTGGTTAGACCTTTCGCACGAGACTGTGTCGTACAGAATTAAAACGATGAAAGTTTAACCACAAACGGGTGCGAAAACTACAGATAAATCGTTTAATGAGATGTGAAAAGTTTTGTTTCAGTGAAATGCAGAAATATTTCAATCAGCGATCCGGAGAAGGTCCATTTAATTCAAATTCTCAATATTAATTTGATCATTCTGTAAACATTATTATCAAAGTGGGTCTCTATAGAGACTTATTCTCGATTAAACGAGAACAGGCCCGGCAGATTATTTTAAACCAAGTATTCTATAATATTTTACCAATTTACATTTGTTTAATGAGACACATCTATCCTAATCTATATTGCTTATTTTCTCCCAATAATATTTGATAAAGGACAATTTCATGATTTACTCCAAATCTTCTGAATATGCGATCCAGGCCATGATTTATCTGGCCGAACATCGCGATCAAGATAAATTAATGGTGAGCCAGATTGCCGAGGATTATAATATCCCGGTTCATTTTCTGGCCAAACTGGTACAGACGCTCGTAAAACATCATTTGGTAAAGTCTTTTCGGGGACGGAGCGGCGGACTTAAACTCAATAAACCGGCAAGAGACATCCGGGTTATCGATATTGTTTACGCCATTGATGGGCCTCCCTCCGAAAATGATATGTGTGTCATCGGTCTGGATGAATGTAATGATAATGTACCCTGCCCTCTCCACAATAACTGGAAGATCATTAAGGAAAATATTCGGATGCTGCTGGGGCACGAAGATCTTGATCATCTGGCGAAAGAAGTGCTCCGTAAGAGAAAATTATTGGAAGAGTCGAAAGCCAAATGAGGCCCGTCCTGAAACCGGTGAAGCGCAGGGCCGAGATGTCCCAGGATATCATTGATCAATATCTGCAACTCCTTCCGGAAGGCCATATTATATATACCTTATATTCTGAACATCGTATCATTCTGAATATTCTAGATGAAATGAGTGCTAACCAGAAAAAAGTGTGTACTCTCAACGGCCCCCTCGAACAGCCGGAAGTGATTATGGATCTGGTCGATTCAGTAGAAAAATTAGTCAAAATGCGCGTTCATCACATCCGTGAAAATGAAACGATTTTTAAAGAATTGAATGATATGGGAATGCACAAGTACCATCATGTTTTGCAGTCCGAACATAGATTTCTTAAAGAATATAAACAGAATTTTCTAATTTTTCTGAGAAATCTTGGGGAAACTGATTTTGACTCATTTAAGAATCAAATGAATTTTCAAGCCAACGGAATCATCGGGTTACTCAGAGAGCACATATTTGTAGAGAATAACCATGTTTTCCCGACAGCACTCGAAATGATTCAATCTCCGGAGACATGGGCCGGGCTTGCAAAAATCAGCGATAATCTTGGCTACAGCCTCTACACCCCAGGCGATAAATCTTCCGAGATCAGTAACTAAATTCACTATTCCCGATAAATTCCCGGAGAATGGAGATTCCGGGTACCGTCTTCCCCGCCAATGGTTCGAAAAAAGAGGCTAGTGTTTCAAGCCTGCGGGCCTCCTCATAGACCTCAGAAGTCGGAGAGATGCTCTTCAAAAGCGGCAGACAGATTTTGCTTAAAACTGAAAATTCGTAAACCAGCGCAGAATTGAACATATAGTCTGCTTCTTCCTGGAAAGGGAAGATGTTTCTCTCTTCACCCAATCGGACTGATTGCCATCTTTTGAGTGTGTCCTCAGGGGAATAACCCCGGAATTTGTGATCACGAACGATGCGCCGAAGCAAACGGTTATCCGAAGTGGAAACACGGTGATCGGCATCCACATTGAGCTGCGTCATTGCACTAACATAAATTTTCTGGACATTACCACCATCAATTCTGCCTGTGAGCCGTGGATTCAGAGCATGAATGCCTTCAACCAAAATGAACTCCCGCTCTCCCAGCTGCAATTTTTCCTGTGTATCCAAACCGATGCCTGAACTGAAATCATAACGTCTTTGTGGAATTATTTCACCCTTCAGCAAACAGCCTATCCGCTCATGAAGTAACTCCACATCGACAACGTCAATTGATTCAAAATCCTGTTTCCCCGATGGACCGACCGGAATTTTATCTCGGTCAAGAAAGTAATCATCCATGGAGATTTCCGTTGTCGTGTAACCATTCACATGGAGCTGAATGCTCAAGCGTTTGGCAAAAGTCGTCTTCCCGGAAGAAGAGGGTCCTGCGATGGCAATTACCCGTTTAACGGGAAATCCGGTCGTGAGTTTATCGGCAATTTTAATGATCTTCTTTTCATGCAAGCCCTCGGCGATCCAAACCAGCTTTTTGATACCGTCTTTGATATAGCGGTTAAGCTGGGGTATGCTCTCTGTCTGCATAATACTGCCCCAATTCTCATATTCTTCAATGATTGAAAATAATTTGGGGCGATCGGGTTGAGGCAGGATTTTATCCGGATGGAAAAGAGTCGGGAAACGCAGCAGGAGACCGCGATCATATTTTTTCAACTCGAACAACTGCAATTCGGTCTTGTTCGTTGACATGGGTTCGATGCGGTAGTCAAAATGTGTTCCGACCTGCACCGTTGGCACAGGATCCACTTTCCATTTTTGCAGAATCCCCGGTTTATTATGCAGTCCGGCTTTTTTAAATCTTGCCAGAATTTCCCTGCGTGGCAGGGTGGATGTATAAAGCGGTGTGTCATCCGTCAGCCAGCTGCGCATCAACTTTTCTAATGCACAGATTTCAGTATCAGTGATCTCCGTCCAATTGTCCCGGTGAGAAAAATAGCCGTCGCCAAATGAATGCTCTATCACCAATATCCTCGCCCCGAAAAGTTCTCTGAAGGCGGTGGATAAAAGAAATGCCAAAGTTGCCCGTATTGCGTTTGAATTCATAATGGTTTGGTTTATTCGAAATTAAGGGAGGAATTTTATCGCTTTTTTGTAATTTTCGCATAGGGATATGTCTTAGAATTTAG
>CAZIYQ010000028.1:0-19233 GCA_964543505.1 uncultured bacterium
CCATCTTCCCACCGGGCTTATGCCCAGTGGAGTCCTTCCCGGTTGATCAGCTGGGGTAAGAGCTTTGGAGAACATACAAAGATGCTCATAGAGCGTATCCTTGAGTCACGTCCCCATCCTGAGATGGGATATCGCAGTTGTATGGGGATTTTAAATCATGCAAAGAAAATCTCGCCTGATATTGTTGAAGCGGCATCGAAAAAGATGCTGGGATTACGCAGTTATCGAGTTTCTCACTTCAAAGAGATCCTCAAGAACAAAACCTATCAACTGGACCTTCCTCTGACGGTTGTCACTCCTGACAGCAATCATGAGAATGTCCGTGGTGAAGATTACTATGAATAGGAGAAGTTTATGTTAAATCAGACCTTTGATCAATTATCAGAAATGAAACTGCATGGCATCAACACTGCCTTGAAAGAACAACTGGAACAGCCGGGCACCTATGCGGGGTTATCCTTTGAAGAACGACTGACTCATCTGATTGACCGTGAAGCAATCGATCGTCAGAATCGGAAGATTATCCGCTTGCAGCAAATGGCTAAGTTAAAGTTCAGGCAGGCCTCTCTCGCTGATATCAAATATAAAGCAGATCGTAATCTTCATCGCGACCAGATCAGATCACTCGGTCATAACCAGCGGCTGGTTGAAAACCAGAATATGATCATTACCGGTGCTACCGGTACGGGGAAGACATGGCTGGCCTGTGCCTTGGCTGACAATGCAATAACATCCGGATACCCGGTCTTTTACATACGGATATCTCAGTTGATGTCACAGGTTCTTTTGGTAAGAGGTGACGGCTCTTATTTGAAGTGGCTGAAAAGGATGTCCCGTTTTGCATTGCTGATACTGGATGATCTGGGACTATCATCCCTGACCACTCAACAGGCTCAGGAACTCCTAGAGGTTATTGAAGAAAGGTCAGGTAATGGCAGCTGCATTGTCACCAGCCAATTAGCTGTAAAAGGATGGTATTCTTACTTCAAGAATCCTACGCTTGCTGATGCGATCATGGATCGATTAGTTCACAACTCACACCGCATTGAGCTGGAAGGTCCTTCAATGCGGAAGATGGAAAATGAGAATTTGATTAAAAATACATCAGATTAAAATGAAAAATGATGTAAAAAACTGGCATTATTCTTTAATTTTGCACTGGATTTTACTGATTGTCTCGGACAGTTGGTGAAAATCAGCAGTTTGAAACAGTTGGCGGTTTTACTGTCCGACTACTTCCGGAATGCTGTCCGAAAGGTTCCGGAACGCTGTCCGAATAGACCGGAATAACCATAAAATAAACATAACAACAATAATCCTATTGAATTACCTATAGTCGTTGGGCCGAAAACCCAAAGTACGCCTTTTGTGTTTATTTTACTTATGCAAAAAACGTGACCAAAGTGCGATTCAAACGATAAATATATCATAATACTTTATATACACAAAGCCCCGGCTTCTCGTCGAGAAACTGGGGCTATTTGTAGCGGGGAGAGGATTTGAACCTCTGACCTTTGGGTTATGAGCCCAACGAGCTACCAGACTGCTCCACCCCGCGTCAGTTTTAAATTTTACTCTTTGAAAAAGCCTGCAAATTTATGATGCTGGTATCTATCAATACAACCATAAAGCAGGGGTCAATGTGTTTTTTTGGGTACCAGACTGCCGGCACTTTTTTCTTGCAGCAGTGAAAGAAAATCTGGTTCTTTTTTGCTGTCCAACCGTATCCGTATCTCAATGGTCTCTGTGAAACTCTGATTAACGATCAGCCCTTCTAATTGACGAATGACGCTCTCCACCAATCGCTGCTGATCATAAGCATAGGTCAAAGTATAAACCACAGTTGGAATCCAGCGCTTTCTGGGATTATTCGCCACAGTTTCAGCGGCTGTGGTTCCGTAAGCTTCGATCAATCCGGGTATCCCCAATTTGGTACCCCCAAAATATCGAATCACAAGGATGATGCTGTTGATTAAATGTTCACGCCTTAAAACATTTAAAATGGGTCGACCCGCACTGCCCCCGGGTTCACCAGCATCAGTGGAAAACTCATCCACCCCGCTATTTGTCATCAACCGATAGGCATAACAGATATGGGTTGCATCGCTGAATTTTTCCTGCAGGCTGTGATGGTGTTCTTTAACAGCGGCGGGACTTTCCACCGGGTAGGCGCGACCGTAAAATCGTGAGCTTTTGGTACGAAATTCCCCGGTACACTCCCGGGTTAGCGTAAATTCATCCGCCATCAGTTCAAAATAATAATTTTCGCAGTTTCATACTCCGAACCGGAATAGCGCAACACAACAAAATAGATACCGCTGGAAATCCGTTTGGCACCTAAAGACCGACTGGAAACAGACTTTCTTCCCTGGGACAAGGGAGCCAGAGGAGAGGTCAGAACTTTTTGTCCCAAAACGTTGAGCAATTCGAGTCTTGGGCTGTTATATGTTTTCCGACTGTCAACGATGAGGTCAAAATTGGAATGCTGGCTGAGAACCAGAGGATTAGGAAAAACCGAAACGATTGCATTTTTATTGACGGTATCATCAGCAGGCCAGGAAACGACCGTCAGGGTATCGGATGGAACTGACAAACCAACATCGTTGGCAGCAACAACATAATATTCATAAGTCATGTCCGGTTGAATAGTTGAATCCACATACAGCGAGTCAAAAGTTGAACCCCAAATCTCACCGTCGCGATAAACATCATAGCGCAGGCTATCGCCTGGTCCCGGGGAGAGCTGCCAGGAGATTGTGATCGTTTCATTCCTGACAATGCCTGCAAGATCGAAGGGCGGTAGGGGAGCAAAATACGGGGTTACATCCACGGTTACAGTTTCCGTCTGTGTGGCGTGGGCATAAAGGAAATGGATTTTGTCATCAACAGAAATTACATCAGAAGTGAGAATTCCATTTGCTGAATAAATTTGGTTGGCAGTCGGTGTAGATCCCACCACTGCAATCCGGCCGACAAAATCACCCGGCTGACTCGTGATCTCCAGCACTGCTTCAGAAGCGGTGGCATTGTACAGTCGAAAAGACTTCAGGTCGAGAGAGATAGTGTTTAGATTGAGGTCGAAGCTCGTGTGGCTGGTGAGGGGACTTTCATAAGTCGTCAAAGGAGGAACTCCGTCCTGATCAGAATAATAATAAAAAGATTCATCAATACCATTAAAAATATTTCGGCTGTTAAAATCAACCCAGGATTCTGCCAAACTGGTTCCGTAGTCATTGGAGAGAACAGTCTTCATCGCGGTAAGTGCGTTATGGCTGGTATCGCTGAAGTCTTCCCAAAATTTTCGGACGATAGTGCTGTTTTTTTCATCAGTAAAACCATCTACAATCTGTACAAAGTAATGGCCAAACAGGGCAATGCTGTAGCCATCCGTGTCATCGATATTCTGGTCCGGATTAGAGAAATAATCATTTACCCAAAAAAGGTAGTCGTCTCCATCCGGGACAATGACATCTTCAATCCAGGTGGAGCACATCTCGAAAAAGAAGCGGTTAAATGTGATGCTGGTTTCGTATCCCAGCTGGATTGCATGAAAAAATTCATGAGCTACGGTAAGCCGCATAGTGTTGATGCCGGGGATGTAATATCCTTCGGAAAAATCATTATCAATTTCGAGATAAGATGAGCCATTGCCAGCTTCAAGGGTTGTTAATCCATAGGCTCCCGGTCCCCTGTTAGATATGAAGATATCGTAGATACCGTCGCTGTCAGGGGGTTCGGGGTTATATCCCATCAGGTTCACCAGCACATGTCTGGCTGAATCGGCGATGATGCCCACTTCGTCAATATAATCCGGAATGCCATTTAAGTCAAAATCTTCCGGATCAGGGGCATCAACACCATTGTTGTCATAATGGATTTGAAAGTGCCCGGTTGGTGAAAAGGATGAATTTTCTGTTATGGGACGGGTTAAACGGACTCCCTGCTGATAGGCTAAAACCGCGTCAGCAAAACCGCATTTTTGATGAGGTGATCCCAAACTGAGTCCAAGGGTCAAGCCAATGAGTAATAGAATACGAGGCATTATTTTTTCCTGAATGAGATTTTAATGGGGGATCCTTTGAACCCAAATTCAGCCCTCAGTTGATTGTCAAGATAGCGTCTGTAAGAGACCGGGAAAAGCTCCGGATAATTCGAGAAAAAGGCAAAGATCGGTGGCGAATGGTGAACTTGGGTGCCGTATTTAATTTTCAGGTTTTTCCCTTTGACGGCCGGTGGTGGATATTTGGCCATTGCCTTTGCAATAAAATTGTTAACGGCCGATGTAGTGAGTTTTCGGGTATATTCATCATAGACCTTCAGGGCTTCCTCCATGACCTTCCAGACACGTTGATTGTTTGTCACTGAGGTATAAACCAGCGGATAATGCTCAATTGATTTGAAA
The DNA here is from genome assembly GCA_964543505.1 of uncultured bacterium. Classification (GTDB taxonomy): domain Bacteria; phylum Fidelibacterota; class Marinisomatia; order SCGC-AAA003-L08; family JACNLC01; genus JAADGM01. The sequence continues at coordinate 4,403 of CAZIYQ010000028.1, forward strand.
AAATACTGTAAATCCCCGGTATAATTCTTCATTGTCGTATGATCTTTCTCAACTGTATCCCACTTGTTCACGACGAGAACCAGACCCTTGCCTTTGTCAATAACAAATCGGGCGATGTCCCGATCCTGATTTCCAAAACCTTTTGAGGCATCCAGCATGACGATAGCGATGTCACAATCATCGATAACACGGTTTGTGCGTACGGTGCTGTAGAATTCTATGGAGTCCCCAATCTTGCCTTTCCTACGCAAACCTGCAGTATCAATGACACGAAACGTACGGCCGAAATAATTCAGATAGGAATCGATAGAATCCCGTGTCGTCCCGGCTATGTCTGTGACAATCGATTTCTCTTCTTTCAGCAAGGCATTCATAAAGGAAGATTTTCCTACATTGGGCATACCTACTATAGCCAGATTGATAAAGTCCTCTGACCGGGATTCAGCAGGATGAAAATCCTTCAAAGCATCAGCGACCAGTTCCAGCAGATCACCCACATTGCGACCACTTAAAGCGGAAATACTGACCGGATCGCCTAATCCTAATTCGAAGAATTGATAGACCAGCTCATCGTGAGCCTGGTCTTCGATTTTGTTGATGATCAGAAAGCAAGGCTTTTCCGAACGGAGGAGCAACTCTGCAAGGACCCGGTCGCTGGCGGTAAGCTCTGTTTTTCCATCAACCATGAGCAGCAGCAAATCGGCTTCTTCAGCGGCAATTTCCGCCTGCATCCTCACCGCTTTTTCAATGATGTCTTCAGAGTTAGGAAGATATCCTCCGGTATCAATAACATTGTAGTTTCGGCCGGCCCAATCCATCACGCCATAAATCCGGTCACGTGTTACACCCTCCACAGGTGAAACGATGGAGTGCTGCTGTCCGATGAGCCTGTTGAAGAGAGTGGATTTCCCTACATTCGGGCGCCCGACGATTGCGATAGTGGGATCAGCCACGGATATTCCTTTCAAAAATTTCTAAAATACTGTCATCACTGACCCGAAACGGCAGATGCAGTTGATCTGATATTTGGTCCGGCGTTAAATCATCCAGGGTTCGGGTGCCTTCATCATTGATGATGCGGCGGGTGCACCAGACGGCCTGCCCCAAGTCCATCCCTTTGAGCTGGGAGATAATATCCCGACCTGTGAGAAGCCCCGTAACCGTTACGCTTCTGCCCATGAAATCATTATCGATTGGTATGATATTCACTTTCAGATTTGGGACTCTGTTCAGATAATCTCCAATTTCAGTCTGAAAAATATTGTTTATCAACCGACCGGTAATGATCGTGAATTCGGTTTTTTCGGCAAAAGACTTCGGCAATCGTCTCTTTTCTTTTTCGAACCTTGCTAAAAAATTAGGGACTTGTCCGACGCCGTTCTCAACAAGGTCATAGGGTTGATAATGTTTCAAGGGCGGGAATGGTTTGTCGGCAAGGATATACCATTCGTCCGAAAGAAAGATGAAAGCCGAACTATCACAGGGATATTTCTGGCGTAACTTATCTAAATTAGCAATCATCTCAACTGCATATTCAGGTGTTGCGGTCTGCAGTTCCATGAGTCCCTCACGATGGCCTGTGAGACCAACGGGGACAATCGACACGGATTTCACCCACGGATAAAACCCATAGAGATCATCCAGCGTTTTTTCAAGATATTTACCATCGTTTTGGTGCGGAATTAGAACGATTTGTGTATGTAATTCAATCTGATTTTTCGTCAGAAATTTTATTTTATCGAGTAAATGATCATCTTTCCCGAAGAGGAATAACTTTTTCCGTAATTCGAGATCTGTCACGTGCACAGAAACATAAAGTGGTGAAAGGCGCTGGTCCACGATTCTCTTCAGATCGCTCTGACCCATATTGGTCATGGTAACATAATGCCCATGTAGATAGGAAAGCCGGTAATCACCATCCCGGAAATAAAGTGTTCCGCGCATATTGGGGGGATTCTGATCAACGAAACAAAATACACAGTCATTGGCACAGCTACGGATTTTCATTTCCTCAAAATCCACTCCTAACATATCATCATAATCTTTTTCAATATCAAAAACCTGCCGTTTTCCCGACAACTCCATCTCAACAGTGAGATTCGTTTCGGTAAATCGAAAACGATAATCGAGAGCATCTCGAACCCGGGTCCCATTTATTTTGAGGAGTCTGTCTCCAGGCTTAAGTCCCAGACTTGCTCCAAGACTTTTATTTTTTACGCTGATAATTTTCACTTGTGCTTAATTTATTGATTATTAAACAGCAAATTTAAGGGGAAATCTACATGGTGGGCACACTTGAGTTTGAGCGATACTTAATTTCCAAATGTCAGGGAAATAAAAACGGGCTCTACGCCCCGCTTAATGGAAAAGAAGTAACCTTTCTAGTTCTTGACTTCAACCGGGCTGGGCAGGTTTAAAATATCGGAAAATGCCTGTTTGAAAGAATCCTTTGGCAGGGCTCCGGTTGCCATTTGTGGTTTACCTTCGATGGGGACGAATAAGAAAGAGGGGATACTGCGTATTCCAAATGCACTGGCGAGTTCCTGTTCCTCTTCGGTATTCACTTTATAGATGTGTAGCTTTCCAGAATATTCCTCCGATAATTCTTCGAGGACGGGGCCAACCATTCTGCAGGGGCCGCACCATTCTGCCCAAAAATCAATGATACACGGCAGATCGCCTTCATATTTCCAGTCTTTGTTTTTTTCATAATTAAATACTTTTTCCAGAAAGTCCTGTTTCGTAATCTTCTCGGTCATTTTTAACTCCATTTTAGTAGTTTTACTCATTCGAGGAGTAGATCGTTTAAAGGTTACAAAATTATGAAAAACAAATTTTCCGAAAAAATCATCCTATCAAGCATTCGCCTGCTGTTTAATGTTGCCATCGCTGACGAAATCCTGGAGGATAGCGAACTCACAATAATCAGAGATATCGTGATGGATTTCTTCGAACTTGAGGAACAGACTGCCTTACAACTGATGAGTCGCGCCCAGGATGAATTAGTCGCTGCCACAGACTTGTTTTCAGCCGGTGAATTACTGAATGAAAATTTCAGTTATGAGGATAAAATCGATTTTATCAGATGTGTTTTTGAAGTTGGCTTCGCCGACGGTGAATTACATTATATGGAAAATCATACCATCCAGAAAATTGCGAATGTTCTGAATATCGAACACAAGGATCTGATAGAGGCAAAGATTGAGATTAGGAATTTGAATGGTTAAGTCCGCGAATTACTGACGGGGTTCGTAATCCAGATAATTTTCAAGTGGATCCTCATCGTTGGTGTGCAGTGAATTAATATAATCGATGACCGGCTGACGCCAGTGAATGCTCGTTTCGTAGGGCACAGGATCGTACTCTGAAAATCCATCAAAAGTTGAATAAATGTAATCGGTGGTCAGCACAGAATAGATTGAATCCGGATAAATCGGTGTCCCGTCGGACAGCTGATATTCCGGAATTTTTGTCATTCCACCCGCCACCAAATCACCCACCAGACTCATAATTTGACTGCCGGTCAGATCCAGCTGAACGATGAAATTTTCAAACGGCAGAATGCCCACCCAGGTCTCAAAAGTAATATCCCCTGCAGGCAGATTTTGGCGGATTCCTCCTGTATTGGTCATTGCGATATCAGCGGGATATTCCCACAACCAGGCATCTGTGATGAGATTATACATGGGGTCCGAATGACGGGAGAGTTCATTTTCTATATAGCCTATTACAGTTGATAAGTCATCGGACAAGCGGGATTGCCACTCTGCTACGATCTGAGCAACGGCCGAGTCGGAATGGGTTCCGTCATTGGTGACGACCGCAAGCTCTAAGTTTGTCATAGAATCAGTATTGTCATCAAAAGTGATGGAGGCTTTACCGTAATAACGGAGATAGGATCCACTTTCGATAATTCCCACCCCATTCAATGTTTCCGTAACAACTTCATGGCAATGACCGCCACTAATGACAGAAATTCCAAGGTTTGCCAGGGTTGGGGCTAACGTTTCCATGTCATCCCTACAAAGGTGTGAGATGACGAGGAGCAGTTCAGCGCCTTCTAATTTGGCTTGAGGGACAACTTCCTCCAGTGCAGTTGTGTAATCGATGAAATCCAGCCCCGCAACATTTTCAGGAAAATTGATATCGTCAGCAGTTTGGGTTGTTAAACCGATGAGGCCAACTTTTATTTGATTAATCTCAATAATAACATAAGGTAAAGAATAAGCTGTCATCTCTCCGCTGGTTTCGTCCCGCATATTGGCTGACAGAAAGGGGAAATTGGCTTGACTTTCCCGCTCCAGCAGACCCTCTTCGCCGAAGTCAAATTCATGATTTCCAACTGCAGCGGCTGAATAATTCATGGCATTCATCACTTCAATCATGGACTCTCCATGGAACCATGTGGAAATAGCGGGTCCCGTCAACATATCACCATCACTCAAAATTAAAAAAGAACCATCTTCCGTATATGCTTCTGTGTCTCGCCATTGGCCCACCATCTCTGCTGCCCCCCCAGATTCTCCTTCGCGGACCATCCAGCCATGTTCATCATTTGTGTAAAATACGGTCAGTTCCCTGATACCGGAAGAGGTGTCCTCCTCTGCTGACTGACTTTGACAAGTACTGCCTGAAACAATTAGGAACACGACCAATGCCAAAATAAGATTTGAGGGTTTGAGTCTCATGAAGATCCTTTCAAAATATGGAATGAGGTCAAATCATTGTTTTTTTGATCATCCAAAAACTATTAGAAATAGGTTGGGATATAAGTTCACTCAATTATCTTCCATATCAGGTGACCTGCGGAGTGCTTTTCGGCTTGATCGGATTTTCTTTGAAGCAAGTGTCTGTTCTTTAGCCCATGCCGGTGCCCTGGTTTTTTTACGCGGGGGTGGCTTGTAATTGAGCTGCTTAACTTTTTGCCTAAGTTTTTCCAAGCAGCGTTTTTTGTTGAGATACTGGCTACGCTCCTCTTGACAGCTTACCACAATTCCGGTAGTGAGGTGGGTCAACCGAACTGCGCTGGAAGTTTTATTTACATGCTGTCCGCCTTTGCCACTGGACCGGAAAAAATCAATCCTGCACTCCTTCAATAAATCTGCATCGGAGTCGGGCAGCACGATTTCATTCATCGGTTTATTTTTCTTTATTACCGGTTAACATTTCTTTGATACCTCCGAGTGAACTTAATACGCCGGTTGTTTCAACGGGCATGTAAATCACCTTGTTATCTTTACCGGAGGTTATGTCCTTTAACGTATCGATATAGCGGATGGCGATGAGGTAATTTGAGGGGTCCCCATCGCTCAATTTAATTGCTTCCGTAACTTTCTGGATGGCTCCGGCCTCGGCATTGGCGACTTTGAGTCTGGCTTCAGCTTCTCCCTCGGCCCGCAGGATAGTGGCGCGTTTATCCCCTTCTGCAACGTTGATCTCCGATTCTTTGTAACCCTCGGCTTCCAGGATTTTTGCCTTTTTTGTACCTTCTGCGGTCAGGATTGCAGCCCTGCGGGACCTTTCAGCGCGCATCTGTTTTTCCATGGCCTCCTGAATTTCTTTTGGGGGATTGATATCCTGAAGTTCGACCCGGTTGACTTTCACGCCCCATTTATCGGTGGCTTCGTCCAGTATAGCCCGTAATTTAGAATTGATGGTATCCCGCGAAACAAGACAGCCGTCAAGGTCAAGTTCTCCGATAACGTTACGCAGAGTCGTTTGGGTCAGTTTTTCTATTGCGTTGGGTAAATTGGCTATTTCATAAATAGCTTTCATCGGATCCGTGATCTGAAAATACAGCAGGGCATCAATCTCAATCGTCACATTATCTTTGGTGATCACATTCTGTTTGGGGAAATCGTAAACCTGTTCCCTTAAGTCAACCTTACTGATGAGTTTGGAAATGATGATCTCTGCTCCGGAAACATCTGTTTTCTTAAAACGCCACATTATCTGGCGGGGTTTATCAAGGATGGGCCAGATAATATTGACACCACTTTTCAGTGTGCGGTTATATTTCCCGAGACGTTCAATGATCATGGTCTCTGCCTGCTGGATGATTTTTAATCCGGCGGCAACAAAAACAATGACAAAAATTGCTACAAATATAATTATTAGCTGGGTGGGCATGGCTCATTCTCCTTTATCTTTTCGTTCAACATAGGCGGTAGCGCCTTCAATTTTAGTTACAATCACGACTGATTTTTCATCGATGTCAGTCCCATCAACCGATTTGGCTTTCCAACTTTCACTGCCGATTTTTACACGCCCAAGCTGCTGTTTTACGGTAATCTTTTCCTCGACGATCACTTCCTTACCAATCAGGGCATCGATCCCGATCTTTGTAGGGCCCTCAAAACGATGCAGAAATTTCAATATGAACGGGCGGATACCGAAAAATACGACCAGCGAGACAATACAAAACCAAAAGAGTTGTAGCGTGAGACCTGCATGAAAAAAGGCGGCTAATCCACCGGCAAATGCACCGACCCCAAAACAGACCAGTAGGAAACCTGGTGTAAAAATCTCACCAATGAACAGAATAATGCATAAGATGATCCAGTAATGGTAAGCTTGCATATTCCCTCCGTGGAAATTATCTCAAACTGTAAAATGCCTTTCCGAAATCACATCTCTCACAATGTGATAAAAGCATGGATAAAAACTATTTAGAATTTAATGTCGGAGAGACACTAAGTAAAAGCAAATCCACTCGATGGAATTAGGCAATTTTAACTTCGACCCGATTGGGAAATTGTACACTGACCGCAAGGTCCAAATCAAAATTTTTATCCCCTTATTTCCTTATATTCGCTGTTGAGAACTTGGAGTTAAATCAGCTCAAAGGATGAATTGATATAAATCATTCGAAAGCCATTCAAAATCACCAGGCCAGGATTTCTTCATCAGTGGGGAAGCGATTATTTTGGAATTTTGAATAGACTGTTTTGCCGTCAAAAGTGACCTCAAAGGCGCCTGTTCGGGGTGGCGTAGGATTCCCCTGCACTGTAGCGTCGGGGTATTTTGTTTTAATAAGTTTCGACACACGGTCGAATTCATTGTCGTAGTGTCAAATGATGCAGAATTCTATATTAACTTTCATTTTTTCTCCAATTGATTAGCTGCTTTTGATGTACTGTGTTTTTGTAGGTCCATCCTATATTGATTAGGTACACCCTGCTCTTCTAAAAAATCTATATGGTCCCCTGTGTCGAGAGGTCCATTGATTGCAAACCAGCTAATTAAGTTTTTTTTAATAAATCCATCGCTGGTGATATTGGTACTAATAGTGCCCGCATTGGTTCGTAAGATGAAATCCACACCGGAAGGGGGATAGAAGAACCGCAACTTTACGGGAATATAAATGCGATTGTACATATTCAGACTATGGGTCTCCTTTGATATGTGTACACTCACCTGTGTAATCTCCTCAGGCGGGGATTCCCACAAATTTCCCTGTTCGATGGGATTAGTTGCAAGAATACTGATCTCGATTTCGTCCCCATCTTTGAATCGGAAACGATCGCTGATCAATTTTGGCAGACGGATCATAAAACCACTACCGGCTTTTTTCAATTTAACCCTAAATTGTTTCATAATGAACGTTACGAATATGCAGAAAACTATAGCGATAGATTTGTTCTAACCAAGGGAAATCATAACTGGTGAAACTTCAATTTGAGAATATCGATGCAAAACTGATCCAAAGGGTCCTAGCCAGGGATTCATCAGCACAAATGGCTTTTGTCACTAGTAGCGAGAGACTCGTTTTTGGTGCACTGAACAGTTTTAGGGGATTGTCCCGGTCGGAAACGGAGGATTTGTACCAATCCGTTTTTCTGAAACTTTTTGAAGATGATATGCGCAGGATTCGCCTTTGGAATCAGGAAGCAAAATTTACCACCTATTTGTATCGCATTGTCGTCAATCTCGTAAAAGATCATTTTGGTTCTGCGGCCTATAAGCATATGCAGATGAAAGCCAGGGGGGACGAAGATGGAAACTCACCCTTTGAACGGATAGCCGCCCCTGAATCGAAAGATGAACAAATTGACAACCTCTCACTGATGCATTATCTGAACCAGTTGAAGCCCAACGAAAAACAGATCATCAAGCTGTACTATTTTCAGGACCTCAAAGAACGGGAAATCGCCGCACTGCTTGACAAACCTTTGAATACAATCAGCAGCCTGAAAAACAGGACTCTGAAAAAACTAAAAAAAATTATCCAAGAAAACACCGCTTGAAGACGTCAGGAAAAACATGAACGAAAAAATCGAAAAGAAATTAAAAAAATTAGGTAGTCTTCTGCACGAAACTGCACAGACCGGCATCAGTGAAAACGACCTGCTTGCATATCTTGAAAAACGTCTCGACAAACCATCCAGAATGGAAGTCGAAAAAGTAATTTTGGCATCAGAGTCCCTAAGGGCGGAAATCCAAATTCTGAAAACACTTATCACCACCAAACCTCAAATGGATGTCCCCAAACAGCTCCACAAGAGAGTGCTTGAGTCCATAGGGTTGAAACAAGATTATGCAATGCTGCTGGTTCTCAAAAAAGTTCACTCTGTCTTTGAAATTCTGAAAGGGGCAAATTTCTTCCAGCCGGAAATGGGCTTGTCTCTGGTGCCCACAAGGGGTGAGGAAAGTGGCTTATATGTCTTTCAGTCCACAATGACTTCCTACCTGGTTAGTTGCCGTATTCAGGCAGACCCCGGACGACAGCTATTGCATTTCAGCGTTGAAGACCAGGATGGAACCGCCGTTAAAAACGGCCGCTTCAAAGTAAAACAAAGCGGGCATCCCATCTTTGAGATCATCACCGATAATACGGGCACCTCGCCCGTTGAAATCCTACCCGAGGGTGATTATGAGATTGAATTTTCCATTGGCAGAGAGAATCTGGGAATACTCAAATTAACTATATCCTGATTTGAGCATGGCGGCATAATTTTGCCGCGTGTTACGCTTGGAAGTTCAACGGATAGACAACGAAAATCTGAGGATCAATCTCTACTCTGTTGATTCGGCATCCCCCCCACTCAAGGAATTCAGAAGTGTAAAGATCTACCAGCTCGATTCCCTCATGGATGAACTATTACATCAGATTCCCCAGGCTTACCTGACTCGTGGTCAAAGTGTCAATCTTTTGGAGAAACTGAAACTAAAGGGTCAGGCTGCTTTCCAGATGATCTTTGGTGGAGCCGGAGTTCGTCTGAGGCAGTTGGCCAATCCCGAGGACCCTGAACATCTCATCATTGCTGTGGATGAACCGTTTGCTCATTTACCGTTTGATATCTTGTACACAGGCGATATGTTTCTATGGCAAGGTTTCATACTTAGTCGTCAGATTGCCACCGAAGAGAGACATACTCCAACCGAAACCAGGGCTGTATCAGGCCAAAATCTGACACTCATCGGTGACCCCTCTGAAGACCCCGATCTGGATTTAAGCATTAGGGAAGAATTGTTCACCCTGGCCAAAGATCTGGAGAATAATTTTGATGTGACAGGTCCGCTGCTTGGCAAATCAGTAAACCACCAAACTTTGGAGGAGGAATTTTCCAATTGTAATCTACTGCATTTTTCCGGTCATTTCAAAAATGATCACAGCGGAAGATCCGGCTGGCTGCTGGCAAATGAGGAGTTGTTCAGCGGCGAATCCCTGGCTCATTTTCATCAACTGCCACAATTTGTTTTCAGCAACACTTGCGGCAGCAGTGGATCAATCGCTTCAAACGCCTTCATCCGCAATTTTCTGAATGCCGGCGTCGGCGTGTTTCTGGTGACCAATGGTGAAATTCCCAATATAGAAGCCGCCTGGTTTGGGATATTTTTTTACCGCTCACTGTTGAAGGGGTACTCATACGGTGAGGCTGTGCACCGGGCCAGGAGTTCACTCAGCGACCGCTTCGGCCTGTCTAACCTCTCGTGGATGTTCTATGTCCTCTTTGGTGATGCTGACGCCAAACCCGTCTTGGGTCAAAAATCTCGTCGAATTGCATTGAAAAGGGTTAGACCCTATGCCATCACACTGCTTTTTGCCGGACTTATAGGAGCTGCTTTATTTTTTCTGTATCAGCGCTATCAATCTGCTGAATTTCTGATCCACACCAATCCCAAACGAGCACTCATTCTGATAAATGGTAAGGCTGCCGGTATCACGCCAAAGTCTGTCAGAGCCAGGGCTGGAGATCTCATTCAGTTGGTTAAAACCGGAACGGATACGGCCCGGTTTCAGGTCATCAAGAACGACGCTTGGCAGCTAAAAAATATGGGCGATAAGGAGGGTATGGTGACCCAGCAAAAAATCGTTGTATATCCTGTTGATTTTGGTTGCATGCCTGAAATCCAGCTGATTGCCTCTGATTTAAAAGAGCTGACATTTGATCTCACAGGAATGGAAGCCCCGGAGCTCATGATACAGGGCTGTCCCATAAAATTCGAAGGGAACAGTATCAGGCTGGCGGTGGATTCGAATATGTATCGCTACATTCTCCGCACTGGAGATACCGTTTATGACAATGCTTTTGCGATTGACCAGGACAGCACTGTTACGGTGCGGGAGATTACAGACAGGTGGACTGAAGGCCGCTACCACTGATCCCACGGAGTACCGGGACTGAATCCAGAATTCGATCCCAATTAATATATTGTTACGGCAAAAGGTTTTCGGAAAAAGAATACTACTCTGTAAATTTAACCCATCGATTTACTGCTAAAATTTCAAACAACGAAGGTGTAATATGGCAAAAATACATGGACACATAAGTATTAATATTGAAAATTGTAAAGGTTGTGAACTCTGCACCAACGAATGTCCCCAGGCATCTCTCAACATGTCTAATAACATCAATAAAAAAGGTTATCATTACGCCGTTCTGGTTGAAGACAATTGTACGGGCTGTACCAATTGCGCAATGGTCTGTCCCGAGGCGATCATAACCGTGTACCGTCAGTCAAAACAGAAAAAACTGCCAGTGGCGGTGATCTCCCACGTTACCGAAAACATCAATATTAATATTGAATAGGAGCAATATGTCAAAAAAATTAATGAAGGGCAATGAAGCCCTCGCGGAAGCGGCCATCAGAGCCGGTTTGAAAGGCTACTTTGGTTACCCTATCACACCGCAATCTGAATTGCTGGAATATTTATCGACAGAGTTGCCCCAACGGGGAGGCGCTTTCGTTCAGGCAGAGAGTGAAGTTGCTGCCATCAATATGGTCTATGGTGCTGCCGGAGCAGGTGAGCGCGTGATGACCAGTACCAGCAGCCCCGGCTTCAGCCTGATGCAGGAGGGTATCTCCTATATCGCCTGTGCCGAATTACCCTGTCTGCTGGTGAATGTGATGCGTGGAGGTCCGGGGCTGGGGACCATTCAACCCTCACAGGGGGACTATTTCCAATCTGTAAAAGGCGGTGGTCATGGTGATTACAAATTGCCCGTTCTGGCTCCCAACAGCGTGCAGGAAATGGCCGAGTTCGTCTATGACGGTTTTGATATGGCAGATAAATACCGCAATCCTGTCCTAATCCTTGCGGATGGTGCCTTGGGTCAAATGATGGAAGCTGTGGAATTCCCTGAATACGATGCGAAAGCCCACAGAGTTGACCACTCGGAATGGGCAACTCGCGGCCGGCGCAAGGGGCATGACCATAATGTCATCACATCATTGTTTATACAGCCTGACAAAATGGAAAGGATTAACCAGCATCTGCAGGCAAAATACAGGATTATCGAACAAAATGAAGTTCGCTATGAGAATATTATGACCGAGGATGCCGAGTTTCTCATCGTGGCCTTCGGGCTTTCTTCGAGAGTGGCTCATAAATCTGTAGAAATGGCCCGGGAACAAGGCAGGAAAGTGGGCCTGTTCAGACCCATTAGTCTGTTTCCCTTCCCATCTGATGCGCTGTTCCAGCTTGCAGACCAGGTAAGGGGAATACTGGTGGTCGAAATGAATACCGGCCAGATGGTGGAAGATGTAAGGCTGGCAGTGAATGGAAAAGTGCCGGTGCAGTTTTACGGCCGCCAGGGTGGTATGATCCCGCAGCCGGATGCCATTTTACATGAAATCGAAAAATATTACCGCGAACTCTTTGCTGTGGAGGTGAACTGATGGCACAATTATTCCCTGAAAAAACGGACGATCCATATCTGTATCTCGCCGAGGATGAAAGCTACAAATGTGAGCAGATTGACGAAATGGATCAAGTCTGGCATCGGCCGGATGCCCTTATTGACACCAAGATGCATTACTGTCCGGGCTGCGGACATTCCGTCGCTCACAGACTCCTCATGGAAGTTGTGGAAGAATTAGACATTGTTGAGAGAACTGTTGGGATAGCTCCTGTTGGATGTGCCGTGTTTGCTTACAATTATATGAATGTTGATATGCAGGAAGCTGCCCATGGCAGAGCTCCTGCAGTGGCAACAGGGATCATACGGGTATTGCCCAAGGACCGCATCCTCTTTACCTATCAGGGAGACGGCGATCTGGCTGCTATTGGCACGGCAGAGACCATTCATGCCGTGAATCGTGGTGAAAAAATGGTAATGGTTTTTATCAACAATGGGATTTACGGAATGACCGGCGGGCAAATGGCACCAACCACTCTCGAAGGCCACAAAACCTCAACCACCGTTTTTGGCCGCGATCCCGCAGTGCATGGGCATCCGCTGAAAATAGCCGATATGATCGCACCCCTCAAAGGTGCCTATTATGTCACTCGTCAGGCGGTCAATACAGCCAACCATGTTCGTAAAACTAAAAAAGCCCTGCTCAAGGCCTTCCAATACCAGTTGGATGGGGTTGACGGAACCTGCTTTGTGGAAATCGTTTCAAATTGCCCCTCCGGCTGGAAAATGACACCCTTGCAATCCAACGAATGGCTTGAAAAAGAAATTTTTCAATTTTACACGCTTGGCGATTTAAAAACTCCGGGAAAGGAATAGTAAAATGACAGAAGAATTGATCATTGCAGGCTTCGGCGGTCAGGGGGTTCTTTCAATGGGGATGACTTTGGCTTACTCAGGAATGATTGAAGACAATCAAATCGTGTGGATGCCCAGTTATGGACCTGAGATGCGGGGCGGTACGGCAAATTGTGTGGTAGTCGTCTCTGATAATTCGATCAGTTCCCCAATTTTGAATACGTTTGATACTGCGATAATTCTCAATCAACCCTCCATGGATAAATTTGAAAGCGGCGTAAAACCCGGTGGCAATTTGCTGTATGAAGCCAATAATATCATCAATCCTCCAACGCGGCAGGACATTAATGTTTTTGATATCCCGGCAAATGTGGAAGCCCTGAAATTGAACAATGCCAAAACCATGAACATGATCATGTTGGGTGCTTTTTTAGCCCTGACACCCGTGGTAAAAATTGAATCAGTGCTCGAAGCTTTGAAAAAAGTATTGCCCGTAAGACATCACGGACTTATTCCCGTTAACAAACAAGCACTGACCAGGGGAATGGACTTGATCAGAGAAGCTACAGCTGTATAGGAGAAATTATGTCTCACCGGAAAGCTAAAGCCTTTGACTCAATCGAGGGAATACTAGAAGCAGCCATGCTGGACGAACAGGATGCAGCCCAGTTCTATAAAGATGCCGCAGAAATGACCATAGATCCTGATTTAAAACAATTTCTGCTAAAACTGGCCGAAATGGAGGCAGGTCATTTTGTGTCGCTGAAGGAAAAACTTGATGAATGTAGAGCCCGGGGTTTCTGTGCAAAAGCGATCCTGGCTTCTTTTGATGAGATTTGACCCATTGACCTGATCCGGTCGAAACCCCCCACAATGCAATCCGACACGGTAATTAGATGGTGAACAATTTTGACGGACTTAAGGAGGTGTGAGTTCTTTTTAGTAGCCATCAATCCGGGTAGTCTTTCCACTGAAATCGGTTATTTCTCGGATACAAACCTCATTCGGGAAGCCAAGATCGATCACAGCCGAGCAAACTTTTCCGGTGATCAGATGGCACAATTAGAATTCCGTTCTCAAGCAATTTCAACGTTTATCGATGGAATTGACTCCCTGGATGCCATCGCTGCCCGGGGTGGTCCGCTTAAACCCATTGCTGCCGGTGCTTACCAAATTAATGAAGCAATGCTGCAGGCCTATCGCGATTGTCTTTATTCAAAACATGCCTCAAACCTTGGCGCTCTGCTGGCGGACAAGATCTGCAGCACTTTTGAAGTTCCAGGCTTTGTGGTTGACCCTGTCACGGTGGACGAATTTATTCCGGAAGCCCGCATCTCCGGAGTCCCCGGAATTGAACGTAAAAGCCGCAGCCATGCCCTGAATATCCGCTATTGCGTGGGTCAAGCCGCTGATGAATTCGGTCACAGCCCAGAGTCTTTTGATGGTGTCGTGGCTCATCTCGGTAGCGGATTTTCCATTGCTGCCCTGCAGGGTGGCAGGATGATCGACGTCAACGACGGCCTACTTGGCATGGGACCTTTTTCTGTAGAGCGAGCAGGGGCGTTACCACTCCGAGGTGTTATGGATCTTCTGTTTAAGGACCGGCTGACAGAACCCAAACTCATTGAATTGTTTTCGAAAAAGTCAGGACTGCAGGGTTATCTGGGCACATCAGATTTCAGGGAGGTTGAAAATCTGATACGAACGGATGCCTTTGCGAAAGCGATCTACGATGCAATGGTCTATCAAATTTCAAAAGAGATCGGTGGCATGTATGCCGCCCTCAATGGCAAGGCTCAATGTCTAGTTCGGAAGAGCGTCTTGGAAGGATAGTCCACGCTTGTGTGTGTCATTCAAGGGCGGACTTCATTTTTCCACGCTGTCATAGTTTAT
>CAZIYQ010000029.1:0-18154 GCA_964543505.1 uncultured bacterium
ACTCCAGGGTATATCACTAAGCCAATCCAAGTAAGTTCGGGCAACCGTATATTCCGGTGAATGGGAAGGAATCCGTTTCAGTCGCTCCATTTCTTTCAGTGCGATTTTATGGACAGGTTCAGGCATTTTGGCATCGGCAACCTTTTTCTCGATCTCACTGACTTCGACCGACTGCTCATCCTCACCAAGTTCCTTTCGAATCGCTTTCATCTGCTCACGGAGATAGTATTCGCGTTGAGATTTTGAGATTTCATCCTGTACATCAGATTGAATTTTTTCACCCAGTTCAATCCGCTGAATCTCACGATTCACGATAATAGTAGCTTTTTCGATGCGGTCTTTCGGATTAAGCTGTTCAAGGACTTCCTGCTTTTCGCCAGATGGAATGTGCATCAGGGAGATGGTGCGGTCGGTCAATTGTCCGGGGTCTTTCACATTATCAATTTGTTTTAACTGGTCATCCGACAGATACGGTGCAATTTTAATTAATTTTGCATAGATTTGACGGAGGTTAATGGTAAGGGCTTCCAGTTTTTGAGGGTTACTGGTAGAATCTTCAAGTCTGTCAACATCACCGACGAAATAGGGCTCAGTCGTAGTAAATTTTTTAATTTTGACCCTTGCAATTCCCTGGACGATTACAGATTTTTGTTGGTCAGGCATATTGAAAACTTTCATAACCATCGCAAGAGTGCCAATATCAAAGAGATCATTTTCCGTTGGGTTCTCAATGGTCACATCTTTCTGAGCCACTACGACGATCATTTTATTTCCTGATTCAGTTTGATCATTGATCAATTTCAGGGACTGATCCCGACCGATATAAATAGGGAATATCTGCTGGGGAAACAGAACGGTATTTCGCAAAGGTAGAACCGGGAAGATAGATTTTTCTTCCACAAGTTCGTTGGATTTTTTATCCGTATCAATAAAGTTGTCACGTTCAGACATTGGGTCTCCGTTTTAGCTGCAATTCAAAGTTAAAATTTATAGTTTTGTTTCACGACAATCATCATGCCGCTGAATTTTTGTTCAAAAGTTGGCCTATGCATTCAAAAATCCTGAACATATGTCATACCTTACCCCGATTTTTTGATAACTGTCTTATCACGGATAACGACCTCACTGTCACCATTCCGTCAGCTACGGGCAGTTTACCGGCGATTCTCGGGAAGTAACCATTCTCCATTTGAATAGAAATAAGCCATTTGTAAAGTTTGTTTAAACGGGCATCCTCCCGAGTATAACCGCAACGGGTCACGGCCTCCATAACTTTTAATGAACCCCCTGCAAATATAGATTCACCACTTGAGCCAATTGCAAGGTGATCCCAGGCTTCGACTGGGGGAAATAGATTGGTCGTATTCATTTTTAACAGTCTGTCCAGGATAAATTCACAAGCCAGTTTTGCCTGCTTGGATTTTTGAAAAGATTTTCGGGATGATATCAACTGCAACACCTCTGCAGATGTCCAGATACAGGAATCAACTTCCTCATATTTTTTTCCTTTGGGAGTCATTGTGCGATGCAGCCAACCGCCGTCTTCCCGTTGCCGCTCAAGAATCCAGAAGATCGCTTTATCCAGTAGGCGATTGCCCTCCATCCCGAGTTTAAGTAATAACCAGCAGGCGTGGGCATGGTGGTGATAAAGCAGCGGAAAGCGGCCATCCTCGTTTTGATATTTCATCAATTTAACGATCTCGGATTTAACCGGGGGCAAATAAGTAGAGCCCCCTAAAACCATAATACGATGCACACGATAGAGCTGATCGAGGAAGGCAAAAGCTGTTGATTTCTCTTCATCATCGGATGGAAAACTCACACCCGGCTGGCGCTGAGGCTTAAATACAATCCTCCAAGAATGTTGACCAAATACGTCTTGTTCGACTACTTTATAGCGTTCATCTTGAAAATCCAGATCATACAAATTCCTCAAAACAGATAAAGTTACGGAGGGCTTTTCATGTCTTAGTAATGCGGGTAAAGGATTGGCCTTAACATCCCTCATCCATGAGGGGTTAAAGTCAAATTTTTCATATTGTGCCTCCGGGGGACGATGTTCGTTTCTGCGTAATGGCGGCTCCTTCCTCAATGGTGGCCTCGACGAATTAGATCGCCCTCTATCATAACTTGTCATCTTTTATGTCTCGATTCTTTTTAACAGATTGACCTGCCCATCGGCATGATAGCTCGACCGTACCAGTGGACCGGATTCCACAACTTTCAGTCCCATGGTTATCCCTTCCACCTGGTACATTTTGAAAATGTCGGGATGTACAAACCGATTCACGGGTAAATGCTGTTTTGTGGGCTGCAGGTACTGGCCAATGGTGAAGATATCAATTCCCAGATCTGCCATTTCTTCTAGGAGCGCGAGCACCTCTTCATCCGATTCTCCCAGACCCACCATCATACCGGATTTGGTGATCAGTCCAGCCTCTTTTGATTTTGCCAGTACAAATTTTGAACGCTGCCAGTCAGCCTGGGGTCTCACCAGACGGGATATTCTTTGAATGCATTCGACATTGTGGGAGAATATCTCGGGTTTGGCTCCAAATACTTTCGCAAGGGCTGGCAGATGGCCCTGAAAATCAGGTGTCAGAACTTCCACGCTGCAGTTGGGAACCTGTTTGTGGATCATTTCAATTGTCAGTGCCCAGATATCAGCTCCAAAATCATCCTTAAGATCATCCCTGTCCACCGATGTAATGACCACGTGCTTCAAGCCCATATCCTTTACAGCAATGGCCGTCCTATAGGGTTCAGCCTCATCCAAATGGCCCGGTCTGCCCGTTTTTACGGAACAAAAACCACAGGCCCGGGTGCAGGTAGCTCCCAGTATCATGATGGTTGCTGTCTTACGACCCCAACATTCATAGATATTTGGACAACGGGCTTCCTCACAAACGGTGGACAAGCGCTGCTGATTCAACAGAGATTTGGTCTGTCGGTATTCATCTCCGGTCTGCAGACGGATTTTAAGCCAATCCGGTCGTTTCAAGACTTTGATCTTCTGGTTTTCAGGCATAGTTTCGATTCATTCGTATCAGTTTCTTATAACAGATCAGTGCCATCAAAATTCTCCAGTAGGTCCACGACGCGGGATAGGAACCGCGTTCCGTAAGCACCATCGATGAGTCGGTGATCGTAGGATAGCGTGAGATACATCATCGAGCGCACGACGATGGTATCGCCGAAGCTGGTTTCTTTCACGACCGGCCGTTTATGGATTTCCCCTACGCTGAGTATCCCCACATTGGGCTGATTGATGATGGCCATACCGAACAGGCTGCCAAAGATACCGGGATTTGTTACGGAAAATGTAGAACCGAAAATCTCCTCTGGATTCAGTTTCTTTTCACGAGCCCTACCGGCAAGATCTGCTGTGGCTCTGGCCAGTCCGATAAGATTTTTTTCTTCGGCAGACTTGATGACGGGAACGATCAGGTTATCATCGGGTAAGGCCACAGCGATACCTAAATTGATGTGGTCGTGATGGACAATGTTATCGCCGTCAAGAGAGGCATTCATCAGGGGAAATTCACGGATGGCATCAATACAGGCTTTCAGAATGACGGGAGTAAAGGTCAGTGGCACACCATATTTCTCACGGAATTCATCCTTGTGCGATGCTCGGAATGACACGATACTGGTAACGTCCACTTCGGAAGTGGAATAGACATGAGCCGATGTATCCAGCGACTGACGCATGTGCAGGGCAATCCGTTTGCGGACCCGGTCCAAAGGTTCAGTTTTGGAGGTCAATGTAGCCCGATAGTGATGGTCCACTTGGCCTGTAGCAACTGGTTTAAGTTCTGATGTCTCAGGAGTGACTCGGTGCTCCAAGTAGGAAAGAAGATCCTTTTTTGTAACGCGGCCGTTTGCTCCCGATCCTGTTATCTGGGACAGTTCAGTGTCCGTGATATTTTCTTTTTTGGCGATGGAGAGAACCAGAGGCGAAAAATAAATGCCTTTTTTATCAGAACTTCTTGTTATGGGTGATGGACCCGACTGTCCCTTGATACTCACCGATTCGATTTTTTGAGGACCAGCTTCGTCTGCCAACGAAGTTCTAGCAGCACCTTTGCCAGTATCTACGACTTCTTCTTTCCCTGTTGTGCCGATTCGGGCGATTATTTGATCAACAGGGACAGTTTCATTGGGCTGATACATGATTTCAATGATCTTTCCAGTAGCGGGAGAAGGCACTTCTGAATCAACTTTATCCGTAGAGATTTCCAGCAGGGTTTCATCTTTTTGGATAGTATTTCCAAGTCTTTTGGTCCATTCGATGATCGTACCTTCGGTTATGGATTCACCCAGTTTAGGCATGACAACATCTACGATCATAAGGCCTCCGTTTTTTTCATTCTGATACCTGTGGTTTCAATTCGATTAAAATATCTGCACGAGGATAACTTTTTTTCAGCACTTTCGTAAAATCTTCCTTGAGTTCCATGAATTTTTCACCACCGATAGGAACCGGTAACTCAAAGAGAATGGCCTCAGGCTCGTTATTCCCTACGACTCTAAGATCCTGTATCCTGAATTTCATCTTCTTGCTTGAACTTGCGGATTTGAGCAGTGCTTTAATATGATGGATTATCTCTCCATCAATGGTTACAGGATCAATATGAGTCACCACATTAGCATGCATTTCCTTTTTGATTTCATGTTCTACACGATCTGATATCGAATGCATATCTCCAGGCGTGATATTATCCGGTACTTCCACATGCAGTGAGATAAAACTGGAATTTCCGTAACTGTGCACGATTACATCATGAACATTCAGCGCTCCATTGACCAATAATGCAATATCCCTGATTTTGTGTATAAGCTCTTTTGAGACGGGTCTCCCAAGCAGGTCATCGATGGCAGACATGGCCAGGCCGTATCCCGAATAAAGCATGAAGGCCGCTACACCGATGCCCATTAGCCCATCAATATAAGTCATCCCAAATTGAGCACTGATCAAGGCAATGACCACCAGGATTGATGAAATTGCATCACTGCGATGGTGCATGGCATCCGCCTTGAGAGTGTCGGAATCAATGATCACCCCAAGTTGAAAACTGAATCGGGATAGCAGCTCTTTGATCACGATCGTAAAAACGACCGCGCTTATAGCCAGCAGGTCTGCCTCGATCGAAGCAGGGTGAATGATTCTTAAAATTCCGGATTTCAAAAATTCAAATCCTACGACGGCGATGAGCAGGGCTACGGTCAATGTCGTAATCGTCTCCGCTCGGCCATGTCCAAAGGGATGTTCCCGGTCTGGTGGCTTATGCGATATTTTAAACCCCACAATGATCACTGCACTGGTGATCACATCCGACAGTGTGTGAAAGGCATCCGCCATAAGGGCCACACTGCCAGTGATCAACCCAAAGATCAATTTGATCAGGAATAACCCTGCATTGCAGATGACGGAAACCCAGCCCTCCAGTACCCCCACTTTAACCCGGTTTTCGTGAGCGCGAAGGTCTTGGTTTTTAAAATAGGTCGCTTTGAGGATTTTTTCAGTATAATTCATCATACAGATTCGTTAAAACCAATTGATTAAAGGCTGTCAGTCAAATGCAGGGAAACCGGAAATATCTTCTCCCAGAATCAATGTGTGCATATCATGAGTGCCTTCATAGGTAAACACACTCTCGATGTTCATCAGATGCCGCATGATGGGATATTCACCGGAGATACCGTTTGCCCCCAGAATTTCCCTGGCCAGACGTGCACATTCCCGGGCTACCCAGGCATTGTTGCGTTTCAGCATGGAGACCTGTTGAAATCTGAGATTGCCCTTGTCTTTGTTGCGGCCCACCTGAAGCGCCAGTAGCTGCCCCTTGGTGATCTCGCTGAGCATCCACACCAGCTTTTCCTGAACCATTTGGTAGGCAGCGATGGGTTTGGAGAACTGTATCCGTTCCCTGGCATATTTCAAGGCCGTCTCATATACGGCACTGGCGGCTCCCAGGGTTCCCCAGCCGATGCTGTACCGCGCTTGTGTAAGACAGCTCAAGGGGCCCTTTAAACCCTCCACGCTAGGGAGGAGATTCTCCTCAGGTACCAAAACATCTTCCATGATTAGCTCCGCCGTGACAGAAGCCCGCAGTGACCATTTGTGTCTCATCTCCACCGTCTTAAAACCGGGAAAATCCTTCTCCACCAGAAACCCCCGGATGATGTCTTTGTCATCTTTTGCCCACACAACGGCCACATCCGCCAGAGTCCCGTTGGTAATCCACATTTTAGCGCCATTGAGAAGATAACCGCCGTCCACCTTGCGGGCATGCGTGACCATGCCACCGGGATTGGAACCATAATCCGGTTCAGTCAATCCGAAACAGCCCACGGCATCGCCTGCCGCCAGTTTTGGCAGCCATTTTTTCCTCTGCTCTTCACTGCCGAAAGTGAAGATGGGGTACATAACCAGTGAACCCTGAACTGACACAAAAGAGCGCAATCCGGAATCCCCTCGCTCCAGCTCTTGATTGGCCAGTCCGTAGGCGATATTGGAGAATCCCCCGCAGCCATATTTCTCAGGCAGATTCATACCGAAAAAGCCCAGCTCCCCAAGTTTTGGGATGAGTTCTATAGGGAATTTTCCCTCTCTGAAATGTTCTTCAATATGGGGAAGGATTTCTTTTTCCACAAATTCACGGGCGGTTTTCTGAACCATCAGTTCTTCAACTGTGAATTGATCGGAAATCCCTAAATAATCCAGTCCGGCTAATTTCATAATTCGTATATTTTCATTAAATGTGATGGTAAAATTTAAGCCTTACGGGTCACAATTCGGTAATCTTCAATTGCCCTGCCCCCTTGGATCGCAGTCCCCCGGGGCAACCCCTGTCATTCGAGGTAGATTCAGATTACGAGATTTGCCATGAATTCTCTGGCAGAAGTGTTTTCCGCCTCGAAAGTCATTTTTTGAATTGCAGTCTGCCGGTCTGCAGAGAGTAACGGATCACTGAGTCCTTTAAATTTTATTTCCAGATCCCTGAGACTCATGGGTTCCCTGGGATCGCCCTTGGGGTATTCCAGATACACGGACACCGATTTACCATTCTTCAAAGTCAGAGTGACGCGCGAGGGCTGTTTGGCGGGAAACATCCGCTCGAATTCTTCACTGGCTTCACCTTTGATTTTATGAATTATTTTGGAGACGGCGGGATCATTGATCTTTTCATCATCGAAGGTCCGGGTACTGATCTCCCTGTCCAAAATTGCCCTGGCAAGACAGTAGGGCAGACTGTGATCGGCGGTTTCTCTGGATTTGGGTTCGTATTTATGAGGATCGAACAGAATATCACAGGCTCTGGCTATGCTGGTGACCGTCACGCTCTCAATATCGTCGGGTTGGATATTATTTTCAGTGACGGCTTTGAGGGTTGCGCTGATATGGGTATGGGTCAGGGCTTCGGTGGGGAAGGCCTTCATTCCGCAATCCAGGATTTTATACTGCTCTCCCAGTCCGCCGATGAGTTTGTCTGTATCCCAATCGGGACCAAAGACGTCCATGAGTCCCTCTTTGCCCTCAAAGACAGCTTCTGTGCCGGTGTATCCTTCCCGAGCCATGACGGCCGCAAAAACACCAGCCTGCACGGCCATGGGATCCACCGTGTTTTTCATCATGGTAAGAACACCTGCCGTGGGACAGCCGATGGTATGGTTGTGACAACCGGCGATACCGATGGCATTCACCAGTTGATCTTCGGTGAGGTTCAGTAATTTTCCGGCCACAATGGGGGAGACAAACTGGGTCAGTGTGGCATGATGCCATTTCCGCTCCCGGACACCGGGTACAGCAAATTCACAGATGCGCTGCTCGAATTCGTAGGCCAGCACAATGGCGACGATCACTTCCTTCATGGAGGCATTGACCAACTCACCTGTTGCCAGAGCTGCTGGTATCAAATCAGAGGGATGAGAGGGGTCCTCCTTCCAATAGATGTCATTGTAATCCAGGGATCGCACCATGAGGGAATTCACCAAGGTTGCATTCACGGATGGAATTTTATCTCCAAAACCGATCAGTGTGGCTTCCTTTGAGCCGCCCATGTGAGTGTACAGATCGCGCATGATGTTCACGTCTTTTGTATGATATCCGCCCAAGGCACAGCCAATGGAGTCATAGAGAAAGCGTTTTACCGCCAAGACCACCTGGGGTGGCAACGCTTCGTAGTTCAGATCAATTGCAAAGCAGGCCATTTTGCGTGAGATACTATTGTTCATTCAGGCTCCCTTTGTTAGTTTTTGATTTGGATTAGATTGCACATCTGCCATTACAGGTTAGCAATGACAGCGTCCGTGAGTTCGAGACTGGTGTTTTGCCCTCCCATGTCGTAGGTTCGGACCTTTTTCTCTGCGATAACCCTCGAAACTGCGGCTTCCAGTCGCTGTGCCAGGTCCATTTCCCCCAGCCATTCCAGCATCATTTTGGTTGTGAGCAGCATAGCCGTGGGATTGACCTTGTACTGACCCTCATATTTGGGCGCAGAACCGTGAGTGGGTTCAAAAACACCGTAATGATCTCCCAGATTGGCCGAACACGCAAAACCGAGTCCGCCCACCAGCTGAGCCGCCAGGTCGGACAGAATATCGCCGAACATATTTTCTGCCACGAGAATATCATACTTTTCAGGATTTTTTACCAGCCACATGCACTGGGCATCGATATTGGTTTCCCACAATTCGATGTCGGTGTAATTGGCGGCCACTTCCCGAGCGGTGCGCACCATGAGCCCGCCGGTCTCCCGAAGCACATTGGGTTTATCCACCACCGTCACGTTTTTTCGATGGAATTTCCGGGCGTACTCAAAGGCTTTGGTGACAATATTCCTACAACCCTGTCGGGTCATGATTCGTGTGGACATGGCGATATTCTCGAGTCCGGCGGCTTCAAACTTTTTCATCTTGACATTGTGTTTGGCCAATGTATCGAAAACTTCTGCAGGCAGCGGATGAAATTCCACACCGCCGTACATGCCTTCAGTGTTCTCTCTGAAAATGACGATATCAATGTCATCCTTCAGGTTCAGCGGATTCCCCTCATAGGCTTTGCAGGGTCTCAAATTCGTATGCAGATTGGAGAGCTGGCGCATGCGGACGATGGGGGAGAAATACACCAGTCCCTTGCCCTGCAGTTCCGATGCAAGTTCCCGGTCTGCTTCCTCTTTGGGTTTGGAAGTGATGGCTCCGAATAGGGCGCAATCGGTGTCTTTCATCATCTCGATAGTGCGAGTGGGAAGGGCGTCGCCTTCCCTTTTCCAGAATTCCCAGCCGATGTCGCCGAGCAGGTATTCTGCATCAAATTTCAGGTAATCCAGCACGCGCCGGGCACATTCCATCACATCGTTGCCGACGCCGTCACCGGGCAGCCAGGCAATTTTATATTTGGCCATAGTCTTTCCTTTATTGATTAGGCGTTAATATTTTCCCGAACCCAGTTTTCCAGCCCTCCGGCAATAATAAGCTCCTGGGCAGCCGTTCCCACAGGGTCGATGGGGTAAATCTTCCCGTTTGCTTCCAGGGTTGAAGCGCGGAAATCGATTCGCAGCTTCCAGTTGGTACGGACGGTCAGCTCGTCGGTTCCAAAAGTCTTTTTCAGCTCTTCCACCAGTTGGGGCTGCTGTATCACCAGAAACCCGTTGTTGATGGCATTGCGTTTGAAAGTTTCGCTGAAGGAGGCGGCCACCACCAGATGGATACCCCGATATTTGAGAGCCGTGGCAGCCTGTTCCCGGGAGGAACCACTGCCGAAATTATAGCCACCCGCAAGGATGTCGCCCTCTTTGACTTTGTTGATGAAGGCGGGGTCATAATTTTCCATGACCACCTGTGCCTGCTGTTCGGCAGAAAAATCGTCGATGTAGGTATATTTTCCAGGGTAGATGCCATCGGTATTCAAATTGTCCTGATGACAAAAAATTACTTCCCCTGCCAAGGTCGCCGGGAATTCCGCCAGAACAGCTACGGAGCCTGTAGATTCGGTTCTTTGCTGTGATACCTGACGTGAGAATTGGACGGTTTCCGAGTCAGACTCATTGGGAAAACAGATTCTGCCGGCAACAGCTGAGGCCGCCACCGTCGCCGGTGACGCCAGATAGGCCTTGGCAGTTTTTGAACCCATCCGTCCTTTAAAATTCCGGTTGGTGGCCGAAATTCCCACTTCGCCATCCCTGAGCAAGCCCATCCCCAGCCCGATGCAGGGTCCGCATCCCGGGGGCAGAGGGATAGCTCCCGCGTCACAAAGAGTCTTCCAGTCCCCCCGGGCTTCACTTTCCTGCTGGACTTCATTTGAGGCGGCTGCAATGTAAAATTTGACACCATTTGCAACCTTCCGGCCTTTGACCACCCGGGCCGCCGCCGCCAGATCGCTGCTCCTGCTGTTCACACAGGAAACCAGATAGGCCTTATTGATTTTGATATCGCCGGCAATGAGATCCGTTCTGTCCGGCACCGTTTTGACATTATGGGGTCCGGTCACGACGGGCCGGACGGATTCCAGTTTGAGGGAGAGGGTCTGGACATAGGGAGCATCCGCATCAGCCTGAACGGACTTATCCATTAGGGATCCCAACAGCGATGAAGTGAGTCTCTGATGTCCGGGAGCCGCTGTCCGAACGCGCTCTTCAAACCATGTCAGGGTTTGGTGGTCGAAAGGGAAGACGCCCGCTAGGGCGCCCCATTCGGTGGTCATATTGGCTATAGTGAGGCGGTCGTCGATGGAGAGATGCGCTACGCCAGAGCCGCTGAATTCAAGAGTGTGATTGAGAACCTCATCCTGATTGAAGATACCGCACAGGGTCAGAATAATGTCCTTTCCCGTGACCTCTGACCTCGGTTTTCCGGTGAGGACAACTTTTGTCACCGGCGGAATTTGCCACCAGGTTCTGCCCGTAGCCCAGATGGCGGCAGCATCGGAGCGCACAACGGGAGTCCCCAGGGCACCCAGTCCTCCGTACATATTGGAATGGCTGTCTGAGGCCACCACCAGCGTGCCCGGAAGGACATATCCTTCTTCACACATGATCTGATGGCCGATGCCCCGGCCGGCAGGATAAAAATCGACATCCATTTCGTGAGCAAAATTTTCGATGCCGGCATATTTATCCAGATTTTTCGGGCTTTTGTCCTGCACATTGTGATCCAGTGCGAAGACTGGCTGACGGGGATTGGCCATCTTGTCGGCACCGATGGCCTTGAACTTGGACATGACCGCACCCGTGTTGTCATGGGTGAGGACATGGGCAGGTTGGATGGAGAGGTAGTCGCCACTGTGAACGGATTCTCCCCGGGAGAGCCCCACGGCAAAGCGCTGGGCAATTTTTTCGATCAGGTTTTGGCTCATAATTTTTTTAATGATCTATTTGAAGGGTTCAAAGGATACAAAATCAGCGTGGTGCACGATGATGGATTCAACGGAGCGATGGCACAGGTCGCCTTCTTTTGAATGGGTCCCGATGATGTGCTGGACCTCCGCAGGCAGGTCAAAACGGGCAGCGATGGCCACTCCGCTGAAGGGATGGCGCACCAGTTTGCCGGCTTTGCTGGTGCATAGTTTTCCGTCGATGAGTTCATATTCCTGCAGTTTGCCCACATCAATGAGAATGGCCCCGGCGATGAGGATATCCATATCGATGGAGAGGGCGGCTCCGAAGTTTTCCTGCATCCGTTTCGCCATATCGACTGCCAGCTGAACGCAGGTTCGTTTGTGATTCATAAAGGAAATATGACATTCTTTAATTAGCAGGGAAAAAGGGATCTGCTCAAGATCATCAGCCGACAGCGCGCTGTTCTCTAACGCATATTCCCAGGCCTGCAGGGTTTTTCGGCGCAGAGCCGCATTCTCGATCCAGTTGAGCTCGGGCCAGATTTTTAAAACGGGACTTTCCATGGAGACCTCATCTATAATTCATAATGGCAAATCAGTTAAAAATACACAAGGCGGCAAATTTTCGTCACCATCAAGCCTCATTCCTTAACTCGGAAAATCGAATCCAGCACGGTGCCATCCACCCATTTCACCACTCCGATGACCTCATCGGTGAGGACCGGTTTCTGGGGGACTCCCCCTACCAGATCATCCACCTCGGTTTTAATTTCCGTTATTTTGCGGATGGGCAGGCCGCTGTTTTTAGTGGCATCGATCAGGTCTTTCCGGGCAGGATTTATGGCGATGCCCCGTTCCGTGACAATCACATCGATGAGCTCACCGGGTCCCACGAGAGTTGTGACCTCGTCCACGATGATGGGCACCCGGTTGCGGAAGGCCGGGATGGGCAGGATAGTGCACTTGGAAAACAAACAGTTCTGCCAGCCGCCGATGCCGTGCAGCATCAAACCGTCGGAATGGGTAATCACATTGGCATTGAAATTCACATCCACTTCTGTGGCGCCGAGGACCACCACATCCAGCAGACTGGCGAAATTGCCTTTCCCATGCCAATTATAAGATGTAAACGGAGAGGTGTTCACATGACCCGGATTCTCCCGCATGGAACGGACCCCTTCCAGGTCAAAGGTCTGTCCGTCGAGGATATAGTCGGTGAGCCCCTCTTCCAACATTTCAACGAGATATTTGGTGGAACCTCCACGAATGAATCGGGCTTTGCAGTTAGCCTCCTGCATCAATTGCTTTAAATAGATGGCGAAGGCCAGCGATGTGCCTCCGGCACCAGCCTGAAAGCTAAAGCCGTCGCGGAGGATACCGGCTGCTTTGACGAAGTTGGCCGTGAGCTCTGCAATGTACAGGCGATCGGGAGATTTTGTCAGTTGTGTTGTTCCAGAAATGATTTTCTCGGCTTCACCGATTTTGTCCATCACCACCACATAATCCACATTATTGCCCTGGATCTGCCAGGGGATGCAGGGAAATGGCACAAGGTTATCGGTCACGATGATGACATGATCGGCATAGAGCGAATCCACAAGACCAAATCCGAGAAGGCCGCAGGCGCTGGGCCCCCTGTCTCCGGTGGCGTTGCCGAAACAATCCGCCGTGGGGGCAGCAATGACGGCAATATCGATATGGACTTCACCATCCTGAACCGCCTGCCAGCGGCCGCCATGACTGCGCAGGACCGCCAATCCCCTCATTTTCCCTTGGGAGGCGTATTTGCCCAGGGGGCCGTTGAGAGAACCCTCGATATGATGAAGGACACCGCTCTCCAGATGCCCGATGGCGGGCTCATGACAGGGGAAGGCGGCTGACGGGAACCACACAAGATCTTTTACGCCCAGGTCTGCAGCGATATCGAAAACCTGATTCATCACCAGATCGCCATTCCGGAAATGATGATGAGAAGAGATGGTCATGCCGTTTTTCAGCCCGCATTTTTCCAGGGCGGCTTTGAGAGAGGGGAGCACTTTGTTGCCGTCTGCAGGATAGTCGGCACAGCTCCGTACCGGCCCTGCCGCTTTATGACCTGAGGGCCTGAACTTTCGGATCCCCTGAAAGGGTACTGCTTTTCTGCCGTTCACGAGAGTGGGGACTCTGCGCCCGGCTGCATTTGTCACAAGTTCCAATTTTTGTCCCATGCTTGATTCGTTCTCTGTTGTTGTAATAAAGGAAAATCTTTTAATAGTATTGTTATGAGCTCAAATACCGTCCCGGCTATTTCTCCGAAGGATGCTCTTTCCAGTGGGTCTCAAGTTTCCCCGACGCGATGGCCAGGTCAATGCTATGCTGTGCCCGTTTTACCACCGGCGGATCGATCATTTTGCTGCCCAGTGTGACCACTCCTTTCCCGAGTCTTCCGGCTTCATCAAAGGCGAGGACAATCTCTTTTGCCCTGTCGATTTCATCCTCCGAAGGGGCAAAAGCCTCATGAATGGGCCTGATCTGGCGTGGATGAATACAGCCTTTTCCATCAAATCCCATGGCCTTTGCTTCACGAACCGACTTGACCAGGCCTGCCGTATCGCTCACATCGGAATAGACCGTATCGATGGGCTGCATGCCTGCAGCCCGGGCGGCATTGACCAGCATACTGCGGGCGAAAAACGATTCATTGTCCCCGGAGGTGCGTTGAGTACCGAGGTCCGCGGTATAATCCTCAAGACCGATGGCCAGGGCGACATTGTTGGGACTGGCCTGGGCAATAGCCAGAGCGTTGAGAATTCCCAGAGCGCTTTCGAGAATGGGCATGAGAAAAACCGGTTCACTCCTGTCGCAGCGTTCACAAATCTGCCGGATGTGATCATCGACGGCTTTCAGCTGCGCGGCTGTTTCGACTTTGGGGATCAGGATCGTGTGCACATTCTGGGGCACCACAGCCTCCAGATCCTGCAGACCCCGCTCTCCCTGATTGATGCGAACCATGCGTTCAGCCCCGAAAAAATCCAGTACCCGCAGGGCATTTCGCACAATATAGCGGCCCGCGGTTTTCTCCGATGGTGCTACCGAATCTTCCAGGTCCAGGATGATGCCGTCGGGTTTGTGGATGCCGGCATTGAGCATGAGTTTGGGCTGGATCCCGGGGATGTACAGACGACTGCGGCGAAATCGATCCCGTGTGGATCCATAAAGGGCATGAGCTTTCATTTCCGGCAGAGATTCAGCCTCGATGTCGGGCAATGCCGCCTTGACCGCGGTCTCGATACGGGCCTGCAGCACGAAAGGCAGAGCGCCGTTATCCACAATCTCAAGTAGGCCGTTCACCACCCAGAGTTCGGTGAGTGTTTTTTCCGCCAGGGCGGTAATTGAACGGCCATATAATTTTTCAACTTTTGACTGCATCCGGATTTTAATTCCCCCCTTTGATTTGGGGGTGAACCGGATTAGGCAGTCCGATCTGCTGTTACTGTTACCGCTGTTATATACCTCCATCTGCTGTTTTTCTCCTAATACTGCAGTAATTCACGAATTGCCCGCTCTATCCATTGAGACTGCACCAGGATCTCACGTTCAAGCACCGGCGCATAGGCGATGGGAATGTTTAATGACGCCACCCTTTTGACGGGAGCATCCAGCAGGTCGAAGCACTCATCAGCAATGCGGGCAGCGATCTCCGCGCCGAATCCTCCCGTGAGGTTATCTTCGTGGGTGACAAGTACCCGGCTGGTTTTTTTGATTGAGCGGCGGATGGTGTCCATGTCCAGCGGATTCAGTGTCCGGATGTCGATGATTTCCACAGAGGCTTCCAGAGCCCGGGCAGCCTCCACAGATTTCTGCACCGTCGCCCCCCAGGTAACCACGGTAAGGTCAGATCCCTCCTGAACGAGGCGGGCCTCTCCAAAAGGCAGCAGATAATTCTCATCCGGCTCGGGTCCCGCAGCATAACCCTGGCGGTAGAGTCCCTTGTGTTCCATGAACAACACCGGGTCTTGCATGCGGCAGGCTGTTTTCAGCAAGCCCTTGGCATCGGCGGCGGTGGAGGGATAAGCCAGATAGATACCGGGCAGGTGGGCAAAATACCCGTCAATGCTTTGGCTGTGGCACAGACCGCCGTGAATATAACCTCCTACGGGTACACGGATCACCAGCGGGCAGGACCAGGCATTGTTGGAACGGTAGCGCAGGGTGGCTACTTCGTTGCGCAGCTGCATCATGGCTGTCCAGATATAATCCCCGAACTGTATTTCCACCACCGGTTTGTAACCGCAGGTGGCCAAGCCTACAGCCGTGCCGATGATGGAGGATTCCGCTAATGGACCGTTGAAGACTCTGTTGTTTCCGTATTTTGCCGATAATCCCCGGGTGGCTGTGAAAACACCTCCCTTTTTACCGGCCACATCCTGTCCGTAGATGACCATTTTATCGTTCCGGGACAATTCTTCATCCAGGGCATGATTGATAGCATCCACCATGACGATACGTTCCCCGGCAGGAGGCGCCGGCAGTTCCGGGACCGGCGTAAATCCCGAATACAGGTGCTTCTCTACACCGGCAGGATCGGGTTCGGCCAGCATTGCAGCCTGATCGGCTATCTCATCGATTTCTTTTTTTACGGCATCCGACACCGCCTCGATTTCAGACGCTTTGATAATACCTTCGGCCCTGCATTTATCGGTAAAAAGGATCAGAGGATCCTTTTTTTTGTCCTTTTCAAGTTCTTTGGCGTCCCGGTATTTGCGCTGGTCATCAGACGAGGAATGAGGCAACAGCCGCACGACATTGGATACGATCAGGCTGGGTCCCTGACCTTTGCGGGCCCGGTCAACGGCTTTTTTGAAAGTATCGCCCGCCGTAAAAAAATCGGTACCGTCGATATCATGGCGTGCAAGGGACTGAAAACCTGCAGCAATCTTATAAACAGAACCGCCGGCGGTCTGATCGGCAATGGGAACGGAGATAGCATAGCCGTTATTCTCAACATGAAAAATGACCGGAGCCTTTTCCCGGCTGGCCCAGTTCAGCGCTTCGTGAAAATCTCCCTGGCTGGTGGTCCCTTCGCCGGAAGAAACATAGACAACCTGCTTTAAACCCTCTCTTTTACAGGCAAAAGCGGCCCCCACGGCCTGAAGGTATTGGGTTCCGGTGGGACTGGATTGGCTGACAATCCGCAAATTTTTATGCCCGAAATGCTGGGGCATCTGCCGGCCGCCGGAAGCGGGGTCATCCGCCCGGGCCAGAAACGCCAGCAGGATCTCATAAGCTGTTACGCCGAGTCCCAGATTCAGGGCCTGATCCCGATAGTAGGGATAGGCATAGTCGGAGCCTGCCTTCAAATTGGCCGCCGCGCCCAATTGAGCGGCTTCATGCCCTGAAGCACCGATATGGAAAAACCCCTTGCCCTGTTTCAAGAGAATCAGTTGTTTTTCATCCAGTCTGCGGGAAAGTGCCATCATGCGGTAAATTTCCAGTAGCCGGGTTTTGGTGTAACCGTTAAATTTCATGGGATATTGTCTTTATTTTCCTGAATATTTTTCAATTTTATAGGTGTAAATTTATCGTTAGTGCATCATGTGGAACAGCAAAATTCGGCAGGTTCACGTGAACATTGTTAAGGGTCGATGAACTTACTTCTTTGGCACTGAAGAAAAAGCTGCCGGACAGATCGACATCATGGATATAGTCATGGTGATTGATGAGATACTGGGGTAATGACCAGAACGGTCCCGGTTTCACTCATTTTTATTCAATCGCGCACGCTATTTTAAAGAAAGATGTTGCGTAACGACACTATTTTTTGATAACTTTCATCTGTTTTAAAGGATATCGATCAGGAGTGTCATGACTTTAAACAAGTACCTTCCATTATATATACTCTGGTTTACATATTCGTTTGGTCAATCTGTTGAAGGTCCGTATTATGGAATTGCAGAATCCTCTGGTATTCAATTGGATATTGCTACATTAGTCGATTGTAACCTTCAACTGCAAGTGATTGGTGATTCAACAACGCCCGACAGCCTAATCTCAGTAACTACTCGAACCCAATGTACTCCGGAAATTGATCATCAGAATGGTGAACAAATCCCTAATATTAGTTTCCAGGGATTACAATTCGATGGAAGTGATCCACCAGATCCGGTACTAGCTGTAGGCCTCGACCACCTGATTCAATTATGTAATGGAAGCATCGGAATTTTTACAAAAGCAGGTATTCTAGTTTACTCATTTACTCCAGCATGTTGGTTTAACAATGTCAATCCTTTAAACTCTGATGAAGCAAGGATATATGACCCAAAGATAATTTATGATCAATATTACGATAGATGGGTTATCATATATTTGAACAGGTCTGTGGAGGGTGATATAATTGATAGTAATTACCTCTTATCTGTATCACAATCTTCTGACCCAACTGGACTATGGTGGAATTATAAAATTGATGGATCATTTTTTGGAGGTACAGAACATGAAAATTTCTTCCCTGACTACCCAAGTATTGGATTTAATTCAGAAAGTATAATTATTTCGGCAAATAATAAGTCAATTGATTGAGCTCCAGAATTTGCAATTGTAAAAGCCATTAAAAGTATTGATTTATATCAAGGAATACAATTTGAATATGTTGACTTTTATCACTTTATTCAGACGAATGGAAATCCGGCTTGGACAATAAAACCGGCACAGTATATGAGTAATAATTCTGATATTTACCTAATTGTACTCGAATCAGATGAAGAATTTAATTATGGAGGTAATAGTATGATTCTGTTGATTTAGTATGTTTTCCAATAGACTAACAAAAGTTGATAT
>CAZIYQ010000030.1:0-5965 GCA_964543505.1 uncultured bacterium
GGGCTGCTGCTGTGAAATATCGATACCAACCTCTGCCATGACCCGAACGGCAAAAGGGCTTACCCTTTGACCCGGTTCGACTCCGGCACTATAAGCCGACCAGTCTAATTTGCGGGCAAATCCCTCGGCCATTTGAGAACGGCAGGTATTCCCGGTACAAATGAACAGGATACTTTTTTTTAAAGATGGGATGAATTTGGATTTCATAATCCGCTACGGAGTAAAAAATCTGTTTTTCGAGAATATAACCAAATCACGAACCAGACAAGAGGAGATTTCGGAATTGGGAGAAGCCATCAGGCGTTTGTGTAAATACCCTCCTACAAATTGCCCCGTAAAAAAAGCTCCGATCAGCACTGGGAAGGTCACGAAATGCCAACCCAGCTTCGAAAAGATACGCAAAGCGATAACGACGGGGACGGGAAGATGAATAGCAAGAATCCACTGCAGTGAGAATTTTCGTACATTTTCCCGCCAGTAGCCAAATGGAATATTTAAGAGTAAAACGATTCCGCCAATATACCACAGTTTCATTGAATTATTTATTCTCCAAATTATTTGTTATAGGATCAGATCGGATGAAATCTGATTCGAATTCGAGGTTCTAAAATAGAACAAACCTTTTTATTAATAAAAACCCTTCATTGCATCTAATTTTGGCAATCAGACAGATAGATAAATATTAAATTTGATTATTACCTTTGACATAATAGTATTGCTACTTGTGGTAACCGGGGCTATCATCATGTTCGCCATTGAATATGTCCCTATGGAGGTAACCGCACTCACCGCCATGGGAGCCTTATTGCTGTTCGGGGTCATTACACCCGATCAGGCCATCAGCGGTTTCAGTAACAAAGCTGTTGTCATTATTGCGGCTATGTTTATCTTAAGCCGTTCCCTGTCAAAAACCGGTTTTCTGGAAGTCTTTGCAGATTCCGTTTATAAATTCTTCGGAGGCCGTAAGTGGACCACCGTCTTTTCATTTTTATTCATCGTTTCTGCAATTTCCGGATTTATTAATAATACAGCCGCAGTTGCCATTTTCATTCCGGTAGCGATACAACTTTGCCAGAAATTCAGGATCAGTCCGACAAAGCTGCTGCTTCCCTTATCCTATGCTGCAATTTTTGGAGGAACTCTGACATTAATAGGAACCTCGACGAACCTGGTTGTCAGTGCCGTGATGGAGAATGAGGGGCTCAGTCCGTTTAATATGTTTGAGTTCTCAAAGTTGGGACTAATATTTTTGGTGGTTGGCCTGCTCTACAATATGGTCATTGTGCGCTGGTTCATGCCTTCCAGATCTATATTATCATCTCTTGCCCGCAAGTATCGATTAGGCCGGTTCTTAACAGAATTCCAAATTGGTTCCGATTCACCGCTGGTAGGAGATTCTTTTGCCGGATTGGATCTTGCAAAGAAATATGATATCCAATTGTATATGATCATCCGGGATGACATCCGCTATCGCTTTAATTTAAGAAATATGGAGCTTAGGGCAGGAGATGTA
This sequence comes from uncultured bacterium, assembly GCA_964543505.1. GTDB lineage: Bacteria > Fidelibacterota > Marinisomatia > SCGC-AAA003-L08 > JACNLC01 > JAADGM01. The sequence continues at coordinate 1,514 of CAZIYQ010000030.1, forward strand.
TTCCTCATTCAGCTAAATGCGAACACAATCATGCGATTCAAAGAGGAGTTAAATGTATTACTCCTGTCTGATATTAAAATGACTCAGCAGGAATTGGTGGGGAAAAACCATGTCATCGTTGAGGCCGTGGTTTCTCATGGCTCCAGCCTGATCGGTAAAACCCTGCAGGAAATTGATTTTAGACAGAGATTTAACAGTTTTGTTCTCGCGATCCGGCGTCACCGCGTGGATCTAATGGAAAAGATCGCCCATATTTCACTTAAATTTTCAGACACATTGCTGGTCATGGTTCCGAAAGGGAAACTTGAATCCCTCAATGCCAACCAGGATCTTATTGTTTTAGAGGAACTCGACATTCATCTTCGTTACGAGCGCTATTGGTGGCTTTCGATCCTGGTGATACCTGTGATCATGATCCTCGCTGCAATGAATATTGTACCGCTTGTAAAAGGAACGGTTTTAGGAGTGGTTTTGCTTTTGATCCTGAGAACGATCTCAATTCAGGATGCCTATGAATCCATCAATTGGCCAGTGATATTACTGATTGCAGCACTGGTCCCGGTCGGGGGCGCAATCCAGATGACCCATGCCGATATGCTCATCGGGAAGGCTATCATTTACTGTGGTGAATTTATCACTACTGTGGACTCCCCCAATTATCGAGTTTATGTATCGATTATTTATTTTGCAGCGTTTTTCCTTTCGGCTTTTATCTCGAATACTGCCATCGCCATCGTCATGACACCAGTGGGAATTGCCCTTGCAAATGCCCTCGGGATCGATGCCAGACCTTTCCTCGTTGCGATAGCTTTTGGAGCTTCCACCAGCTTCATGACCCCCATGGGCTATCAAACCAATCTGATGGTTTATGGCCCGGGGCAATATAAATTCTGGGACTATGTTAAAGTCGGATTTCCGCTCACCCTGATTTTCTGGGGTTTAGCAACCTATTTCATTCCCAAATTATGGTCTTTTTAGATAGAAATTTAATTAATATACAATAATTTATTTTATGGCACTTGGTGTATATAGCCAAATGTTAATATTTTTACTACCGAATATTAGACCCAATTATTTGTTTTATGAAAATGAGGTAATATAAATGACCCTAAAAAAAGAACTCAAGATTGATAAAATCAATCGTGCCGCGAAATCATTAAAAGTTTTGGCCCATCCAGTCCGACTAAAAATAATGGAATATCTCGAAAACGGTGAGAAAAATGTTGGCATGATTCAAAAACATGCCGGACTCCTTCAAGCCGTGACAAGCCAACATTTAAAAATCATGTTATCCAACAATCTATTAAAAAAAAGACGTGATGGAAATTTTATCTACTATAGAGTCAATGATGAAATTCTAAAAGGTATCATGAATTGTATCCGGGATTGTAAAGTCTGAAACGGTATCGCAGTACCATCATTGCCATTCTTGCCGGTGCAACCCTGGGACTGCTCTATTTCTGGCTCATTGGCTACCGGAATGGGCAGTGTCTTCTGACCGGCACGTGGTTCCATTCTGCTTTATATTTTGCGATTGTGGGTTTCATCGCATTTTTCCCGATAAAAAAAGGAAAAAAATAGAGTTGTAACTTTTCTTCAGATTTCAGAACAAAATAAATATTTTTGAAAATCATGCTGGAGAATGTTTGCTTTCAGTAGATATGTGTGAACACTATGTGGTGATATTTACCGAATATTAATTCGAATTATCACGAGCTCTTAAAATTACCTGAATCGTAACTTGATCAAACAGATTCAATTTGGAAAATTTAAAAGAAAATTAATGAGAAAAGACTGATGCCGATCTTCGAATACAAATGTCAATCCTGCGGGAAAATATTCAATGCTTTTGTTCCGTCCCACTCAACTCCCGACGACGCTGTGAAATGCACCTCGTGTAAAAAATATGAGGCGGAACGCATACTGTCGATGAAGTCATCAGTTAAAGTTGGGATAGGGTCCAAAAGTTGCCCGAACGGTAAAAGTAGTGGATTCAGCTGAGGTTAGAATAAATTATCCGGTGGATAAGTCCTTCGTTTTTTAATTTTGAACAATACTCCAACACTTTGAGTTTAAGATTAATATTTTTAAATTATTAAATTTAACATCCATTTAATTAAAAAGCACCATTACCATTGAGCTATAAAATTTGGCGCTTGACACACAGATATTCATTCAGCAGCTGGAAATGGCTGATGATGCTGACCAGCATTGTTCTGATCATCATTGCTATTACCGGGATATTGCTGATCCATGAAGATGACACCACCCTTTTATCGCGGGTTCGAATCCCAGCGGCAATCCTACCAGAGCATTATCAAACCCGTTTGAATAACTTGCGAATCGTTCAAGGCATGGCAAATCAATTCAATACGGACCGCAATACGGTTCCTCTTTCCTGGCTGATCTATGATTTACATTCCGGGGAATTCTTCGGGAGATGGGCATGGATTTACTACGATTTGTTGTCCGCTGCACTTGTTGTGTATTCGGTGACTGGTGTTTACATGTTTTTTAAATTAATGAACAACCAAAAGAAAAAGAAGACTAAAATCGGGGAAATAAAATGAAAGCGGATTCACTCTTTTTAACCGGCATTATTATTCTACTCTTCAGTTGTAGTAGTTCGAATAATGCAGACATTTACGGAGAAGGTGTTGCTCTCTCTGAAACAACTTCAATTGAATCCTTGCTTACTGATCCTATGGTTAATGTGGGTAAAGAATTTCGACTTGAAGGCACTATGGTGGATGTCTGCCAGAAAAAAGGCTGCTGGATGGATCTGAAAGATGGAGATTCTACGCTCACCGTTCGATTTAAAGATTACGCCTTTTTCATGCCCAAAGATGGGATTGGCCGCAAAGCAACTGTCCAGGGAATCTTTACTATTGAGACCTATGAAGATGAGCAGGAAGACGGAACGGTCATTGAGAGAAAATATAATAATTTTATTGCCAGTGGTGTAATACTTGATAAACCTGAAAGCTGAGTTATCCTGAAATTAAAAAAGAAATTGTGGAAAATCATAATATTATGCTCTGGATATTAGGTTTTATTAAACGGGTGTTTTGTTTTAAATAATGAAATTCCAGAAAAGTCTATTAAAAAACGATAGAATTATAAACGTATGAATATATATATATTATGAGTGAAATAGAAACTGTGGTCCTCGTTTTTTAAGCCACAAAATGATAATCTGATTTAACCCCAATATTTCATCATTTTTCAGGTCAAAATCTCACTTTTGGTCGTATTGTGGAATTCGGGCAATTCGGGCTGTTAAATTAGAATCCTGATTCTCCTTCAGGAAAAATATGAAATATCCAAGTAGAAACCTCTGGAAAACTTCTTTATTTTTTACTATTTTACGCTTTGTAAGTATCGAGAGAAGTTCTTACTTTTAATAGTATATAATATGGCTAATTTAAATTTTAATATAATCGTAAAACTCACAGTATAGGAGATACCTGTTATGACAATGTCAAGAAAACATATCCTCTCTTTAATTTTGGGAATTGTTTTTATCTTTGGGACAGTATATTCCCAGGATGGTCCCCCGGAAGAGGAATTCGCGTTCAACATCTCTACACTTCAGGCATTTTATTTCGTACAGACAGCCACGACAAATGCTGTTGTCCTGACAAGTGATGATTGGGTTGTTGCCTACAATCATGAAGGGACGGTATGTGTAGGATCCACCTCGTGGCAGGGAGAATATACTTCACTTGGCCTCATGGGCGATGATGGATCACCGTTTACAACAGGCTATATGCAAGTTGGCGAAATCCCCACTTTCAAGATCTATGATGCTTCTGCAGGTTTGTATCTGGATGCAATAGCATCACAGGACATTCCATGGGAAAATCTGGGTACACCTTTCATTGATAGCCTTACCGCAACCTTTGATTTGCCCGGCTGCCTTGATATGGAAGCCTGTAACTACAATCCTGATGTTACCCAGGATGATGGTTCCTGCCTCTATCTTGACTGTGCCGGAGAATGCGGTGGATCGACCCTCATCGATGAATGTGGTATCTGTGGTGGCCCTGGTATCGCAGATGGGTTTTGCGACTGTGATGGAAACGTCCTTGACTGTGCTGGTGTCTGCGGAGGAGCTGCTATAGAAGATGAATGCGGTGTCTGCGGCGGAGGCGGCATCCCCGACGGTGACTGCGACTGTAGCGGCAACGTTCTTGATGAATGCGGTGTCTGTGGCGGAGGTGGTATCCCCGATGGTGACTGTGACTGTGACGGAAATGTCCTCGACGAATGTGGAATCTGCGGCGGCACGGGTATTCCCGAAGGTGACTGTGACTGTGAGGGAAATGTCGATGATTGTGCCGGTGTCTGTGGCGGAGCATCAGTCATCGATGAATGTGGTGTCTGTGGTGGAAGTGGTATTCCGGAAGGTGACTGCGACTGCAGCGGAAATGTTCTCGATGAATGTGGTGT
>CAZIYQ010000030.1:6065-13694 GCA_964543505.1 uncultured bacterium
CCGGAAGGTGACTGCGACTGCAGCGGAAATGTTCTCGATGAATGTGGTGTTTGCGGTGGAAGCGGAATCCCTGATGGCGACTGTGACTGTGAGGGCAACGTTTTAGACTGCGCCGGTGTCTGTGGCGGAGCATCCGTCATCGATGAATGTGGTGTTTGCGGTGGTCCCGGAGCCATTTACGATTGTGGCTGTGAATCGATTCCTGACGGTGACTGTGATTGCGATGGTAATGTAGCAGACTGCAATGGAGACTGTGGCGGAACAGCCTTCGAAAACGAATGCGGTTGTGTCGGTGGAGAAACCGGTTTGACAGAATTCTGGTGCAACCCACCTGTGGATGAATTTTTCAGTTTTAATCAATCAACACAACAAGCCGATTACTTTTTTATAACTGCCACCATCAACGGTTACGAACTTTCAACAGACGATTGGATTGCGGCTTTCAACGGTGATGTCTGCGTTGGCTCCCGTCAATGGAATGGTCCCTATACTGACATTCCAATTATGGGCGACGACGGCTCGGACTACACTGCCGGGTACATGGCGGTTGGTCAGGTTCCAACTTTTATGATCTGGAATGCCTCAACAGAAAATTATCTCGATGCAACTGCATCTGAAGAAATTCCCTGGGACGTTTTTATTACCCCCGTATTGGATTACCTTATGGCCTTTGATCCCGATGAGCCTGACTGTGCCGGTGAAATGGGCGGCAGCGCCGTCTTTGATGACTGCGGTGAATGCTCAGGCGGCAGCACCGGATTGGGATATAACTGGTCCATGGATTGCACCGGTGTTTGTGCCGGGACAGCAATAGTTGACTGTGCCGGTGACTGTGAGGGCACAGCTTTTCTCGACGACTGCGGTGAATGTGTGGGCGGTACGACAGGCCAGGTTGAAAATTGGGCTATAGACTGCAATGGAGATTGCTACGGTGAAGCAGTTATTGACGATTGTGGTATTTGTTCCGAAGGGGGTAGCGGGCACAGTGCCAATAGCGATCAGGATTGTAATGGTGACTGTTTTGGTGAAGCTGGACTGGACGGTTGTGGTGTCTGTTCAGGCGGATTGACCGGAATTGTTCCGGATGCTGATGTTGATGATTGCGGTGTCTGTTTTGGAACCAATGACTGCTACGGCTGCATGGATCCCAATGCAACTAATTATGACTCTGAAGCCCTGCTCATGGATTCAAGTTGTCAGTACGAAAATATGCCTCCGGTGGAAGAATATTTCGGATACAATCAATCAACGATGCAGGCGAGCTACTTTTTTGAAATTGCTACTCTGAACAGTGTGGAGCTCTCGACAGATGACTGGATTGGTGCCTTTCATGATGGCGTTTGCGTAGGAGCCCGGCAATGGGATGGCTCTTTTACCGATATTGCATTAATGGGTGATGACGGCAACCCCTGGACTGCCGGATACATGCAGGAAGGGGATATCCCTTACTTCGTGATTTACAGCGCATCCCATGATATGTACTACTCTGCAACTGCTTCTGAAAATGTCCCCTGGGAGAATTTTGGAACTCCTGTAATTGACTGGCTCGCTGCCGGTTGGGATATTGTAGGGTGCACAAATCCGGATGCCATTAATTATGACCCCTGGGCGAATATCGATAATGACTGGTGCTGGATTGAAGGATCGCCACCGCCTTTCTTCGCCTTTGGGCAATCTACTCTTCAGGCTTTTTACTTTATCGGTATGGCTACAATTGGCGGAGTGGAACTTGCTCCCGAAGACTGGATCGGTGCTTTTAATGGCTCCGTAAATCCAGCTGATTATGACGGATCGGTTCCCGCCGGTATGGTTCCCGTAGGAGCCGCAAGCTGGTCAGGTGCTTATACCGATGTACCCGTAATGGGAGATGACGGTACGCCATGGACAGTGGGCTATATGACCGATGGCGTTGAACCCACATTTATGATTTATGATGCATCCGCAGATATTCTGTATTTAGCGGAGGCTTCAGAGAATTTCGGGTGGATTAACCTGGGAACTTTTAATATTACGACACTCACAGCAATGCTCGATGACTGCACTGGTCTGCCCGGCGGAGATGCCATCGTCGATGATTGTGGCCAATGTTCAGACGGGACAACCGGTCAGGATGTCAACTGGGCAATGGATTGCAATAGTGTTTGTTTCGGTGAAGCTTTCGTTGATGATTGCGGAGAATGTGTTGGTGGCGATACCGGAGTGACAGAGAATTGGGCTTACGATGACTGTGGTATCTGTTTTGGCGAAAATGCCGATAAAGACTGCAATGGAGACTGTTTTGGTGAAGCCTTCACAGACGATTGCGGCGAATGTGTCGGTGGCAATACAGGAATGGATGAAAACTGGGCCTTCGACTGTAATGGTGATTGTTTCGGAGAAGCCTTTACAGACAGTTGCGGTGAATGTGTCGGCGGCAATACCGGAATGACAGAGAACTGGGCTTTCGACTGTAATGACGACTGTTTCGGCACAGCCTTTATCGATGATTGCGGTACTTGTTCCGAAGGTACTACCGGACATGGGGAAAACAGCGATATGGACTGCAATGGTGACTGTTTCGGTACTGCCATCGAGAATGACTGCGGATGTGTTCTTGGCAATACAGGCCTTGAAGAATTGTGGTGCTTAGGATGTACAGATGATACAGCGATGAATTTTGATCCCATTTTTACAATTGATGATGGGAGCTGTCTCTATCCGCCAGTTGAATTTAATTATGAGCAATCAACATTGCAGGCCTTTTACTTTATAACCGATGCCTCTATTGGAGGTTTTGAACTATCAGAATATGACTGGATCGGTGCTTTCAACGGGGATGTTTGTGTTGGTGCAACCCAATGGGTTGGTAGTGAAACGCCCGTCCCAGCCATGGGTGACGAAGAAGAAGGTTATACCGACGGTTATATGACCATCGGCGATGTCCCGACATTTGTAATTTGGGATGCTGACCAGAACATCTTTTATCAGACTGTGATCACGGCCTCTGGAAGCCTGGCATGGGAGAATCTGGGACTTTATAATGTTGACTTCCTGGATGCCATCATGCCCGATTGTGCCGGAGTCTTCGGCGGCGACGCCTATCTGGATAACTGCGGCGAATGTGTTGGCGGTACAACCGGGTTGGCAGCCTGCGAGCAGGATTGTGCCGGAACCTGGGGAGGCAGTGCCTATGTAGATATGTGCGGTACCTGCGATGAAGACCCTGAAAATGACTGCACGCAAGACTGCAATGATGATTGGGGTGGCACAGCTTTCATTGACGACTGCGGAGAATGCGCCGGCGGTGACACGGGTCTTGCAGCCAATTGGTCAGATCTGGGATGCGGATGCGGAAATCCTGAGCCGATGATCTATTGCTCCGACTTTGACGGTGACGGTTACGGCGCCTCCGGTACTGATACCAGTTACTGTGAGGGTGAAGTTCCTGCCGAAGGATGGGTTGCAGACTGTACAGACATTTCTGATGATGGACAAGCAACTCTGTATTTTGACAGTGTAGATACCTCCAGTCCGGATTTTGGTACCCTGTATCTTGGCTATTCATCCGATGTGAATATTTACGGGTTCCAGTTTGATATTGAAGGCTTTACGATGATCGATGGAACTACCGATAATGGTGGCTTCCAATTACAGGTGAATCCCTCAGCAAATCATGTGATCATCTTCTCAATTTCTGGCGATTTCTATCCTGCAGGCACTGGTGTTTTTGCGGAGATCCATTTTGAATATGGTCCATCAGGTGATGCTTGCATAACCAATGCTCTTCTGGCTGGTTCTGTAGGACATTCACCAACTACTACTACAGGGGATTGTCTCTATATTGAAGAACCTCCTGCAGATTGTAATGGTGTTTATTACGGTGACGCTCTGCTAGATGCCTGCGGTGTCTGCGATAATAACCTGGATAACGATAACGAATGCTTCGGTTGTACCGATGAGAACGCTATCAATTATGATCCCACAGCTACTATGGATGACGGATCTTGTTATGATGTCAACAGCTTACCCTTCGCTGCCCCTGCATCGACAGTGCATGCCCATTATCGGGTTGCCATGTCCACACTTGACGATGTTGAGATAAGTGAATTTGATTGGCTGGCCGCTTTCAAGGGAGACCAGCTGGTTGGTGCTGCCCAGTGGACCGGACCTTTGACCGTAGTCGTTGTTATGGGTGACGACGGTACGCCTGAGACTGATGGTCTTATGACCCTTGGTGATATCCCAAGCTGGAAGATCTACGACGCTTCGACAATGCAATATTCAGATGCAGCCTCATCACAGGATTTCCCATGGGCTCATTACGCTGTTTTTGATATTGACCTGATCTCGGCAGAAACGATGGATTGCGCAGGTGTTTCTTACGGAAGCGCTTATGTGGATATGTGTGGTGACTGTGTCGATGGAGATACGGGATTGGCGGCTTGCGAACAAGATTGTGCAGGAACCTGGGGCGGTGATGCCTTGGCAGACATGTGCGGTAATTGTGATAACGATCCCGACAATGACTGCGTTCAGGATTGCAATGGCGACTGGGGTGGATTGGCAGATGTCGATATGTGTGGAGTCTGTGACGCAGATCCCGATAATGACTGTGTTCAGGATTGCAACGGCGACTGGGGTGGATTGGCGGAGTCAGATGCCTGTGGCGTCTGCGATACGGATCCTCTCAATGACTGCTATCTCAACTCCCGTTCATTGGATACCGGCTGGAACTGGATATCCCTCAATCTGAGTAATGATGATATGTCGTTAAACAATATGCTGGCATCAATTGGCTCTGACGGAATCTACATCAAAAGCCAGGCAGGAGATATTGCGCAATATCTTGAGGGTATCGGTTGGTTCGGTACTTTAACAGAATTGAACAACACGGATATGTACAAATTGCAGATGTCGGTGGATGGTGATTGGAATATTACCGGATTCCCGGTTGATCCGACCATAACATCTATTAACCTGAATTATGGTTGGAACTGGATTGGATTTGTACCACAGAATGCCGGGGACATAAACGCTTCACTGGCTACCATTGGGAATAGCGGGAATTACATCAAAGCTAAAAACTCGGCTTTTGCACAATATATCGATGGGTTTGGCTGGTTCGGTCTCCTTGACAATCTGGAACCGCTTAATGGTTATATGCTGAGGATGAACAATACAGATGAACTTTTCTATCCTGATTTTGGCGGAGGGTTATTATCTGAAGGCAATGACATTGGCATGAAAGACGAACTTTCCAGAACAATTGAAAACTGGGTGGTCAATCCTGCCAACTATGAATTCTCAGGCTCGGTGACAGCTGTTGTACAGTTGAATGGAGTTGTTGCCGGATCAGAAAATGATCGTCTCGCCGCATTTGTTGGGGGCGAGTGCAGAGGGGTTGTTAACGGAATATACTTGCCCGTGAATGACAGTTGGGTCTATCCTCTGATGATTCAGAGCAACAGCGTAGCAGGCGATGAGGTAACCTTCCGTTATTATGATTCCGCTGCAGATGTTGTTTATGCCTATAATGAAACGATCCAGTTTGAAGGTGACATGGTTGCTGGTGACCTCACTATTCCATTTGTGCTGCAAGACTCTTCTGTACTTGGAGTGGATGATGTGGCACCAGCAGTTTATGAATTGAGCAACGGCTATCCAAATCCCTTCAATCCATCGACGACAATGGCATATTCATTAGAGAATGCAGGTGATGTAAATATCACAGTGTATGACATGATGGGAAGAAAAGTGGACGAACTTGTAAATAACTGGAGTGCTGCAGGCAATTACAATGTCACTTGGGATGCTGGATCTCAACCCAGTGGCATCTATCTTGTCAAGATGGTTTCAGGTAATTATGCAAGCGTACAGAAAGTGATGCTCATTAAGTAAGCCTCTAACACGAAAATACATCAAACGATGATTATAATTATGTCACAGATGGAAGTCAGGCAGACTTCCATCTGTGATCAAGAAAATGTAAAAATTTATTTATGATTATGGATTTCATGTGTAAATCCTTAATTTTTTAGGAATATATTTAAAAGGTTGAAAAACAACTCACAAAAAACCAAAGAGGGTCGATAATGAAAGCAAAATACATTTTTTATTTGTTAACATTCATGTTTGCCATAGCAGAGATTTCATTCGGCCAGACCAATTTACCGGATTGGTCTGTTAATCCCGGCGATTTTGATTATGATGGATCAGTGACAGCTTCGGTTCAATTATATGGAGTGACTGTTGGCACACCGGCTGATTTATTGGCAGGTTTCGTGGGAAATGAATGCCGTGGTATTGTTAATGGTATCACTATTCCCAACAGCAGTACTGTTTTCATGCTGCTGCTTTACAGCAATCAGTCCACAGGTGAAACGATGACATTCAAATATTATGATGCTGCCGCAGATGTGGTCTATGATCTTTCAGAGACCATAGATTTTACACAAAATATGACCCTCGGGACACCGTTAGCACCTTTCGAATTCAACATTATTGTTCCTGAACCCGGAATTGAATCCTGGACAGTAAATCCATCACTCTATGAGTTTGACGGCTCCGTCACAGCGGCTGTTTATGTGGATGCGGTTGAAGCTATCGAACCCAATGATATGCTTGCTGGTTTTGTAGGCAATGTCTGCCGCGGTGTGACTCATGGAATTCCACTTCCGAATTCCAATGACATGGTATTCATGCTGTCCCTCTACAGTAATGAGCCAGTTGGTGAGACAATGACCTTTAAATATTATGACTCTACTGCAGATGCAATTTTAGACTTAGATGAAACGATTGATTTTATCCCCGATATGACCCTCGGCAATCCTTTCGATCCCTTTCTCTTTCATCACTGGACATTAGTACAGGATTGTGCCGGTGAATATGGCGGCACTGCATTCCTTGATAACTGCGGAGTTTGTGTCGGTGGCTTAACAGGAATTGAACCCAATTCGAATATGGACTGTGCCGGTATTTGCTCGCCGGATACTCCCGTTGGCGGCGCCTATAATGGAGAAACTTTTATTGATATGAATTCCAACAATGTTTGGGATCAGGGAGAACCTTTCTTTGATATGAATGGGAATGGTTTTTGGGACAGCGATATTATTTATGGCGCCTTGCCCGATGATTGCGATGTATGTTCCGGTGGAATGTCAGGTCATGCCGTCAATAGTGACATGGACGACTGTGGTGTCTGCTTCGGCGGTAATGCCGACATGGATTGTAACGGTGACTGTTTCGGAACGGCCTTAACTGATGATTGCGGTGTGTGTTCGGGCGGTAATTCCGGTCATGAGGCCAATAGCGATATGGACTGCGCCGGTGTCTGCTTTGGCAGTGCCTACATCGACGACTGTGAGATCTGTTCGGAGGGAGAATCGGGTCACGTAGCCAACAGCGACATGGATTGTGCAGGGGTCTGTTTTGGTGAATCCCTAACCGATGACTGCGGGGACTGTGTCCTCCCGGTTGATTTTAATGCTGCCATGGACTGTAACGGCGTCTGTGACGGCAGCGCATTTATTGATGATTGTGACATTTGTTCCGCAGGAGATACAGGCCACACTGCCAATAGTGACATGGACGACTGCGGTGTCTGCTTCGGCGGTAATGCCGACATGGATTGTAACGGTGACTGTTTCGGAA
>CAZIYQ010000030.1:13794-18045 GCA_964543505.1 uncultured bacterium
ATTGCGGTGTGTGTTCGGGCGGTAATTCCGGTCATGAGGCCAATAGCGATATGGATTGTAATTCTGAATGTTTTGGTACTGCCCTTGAGAATGAATGTGGTTGTGTGGGCGGGGGAACCGGTCTGGCAGAAGATTACTGCTATGGTTGTACCGATCCCGAAGCCGATAACTTTAACCCTGATGCCACAATTGATGATGGAAGCTGCTATTTCTTACCCAATCCTCCCACAAATCTGGTCGCCACTGGTGGTGATCATGAGATCCTCCTGACATGGAATGCAGTTCGTCAGGATGGTACCCGTTCTGATGCAACCGTTTGGATCTCTGATATCACGGATACAAATATTGAAGTCAGCATGTCCAATACGACGGATGTCTTTGGTTTTCAATTTAATGTAGTTGCCGATGATGTCTTAGGGGCAGTTTTTGGTGCTGCATCCGGAGGATCAGCTACTGCAAATGGTTTTATGGTCTCCACCAATCCGGACGGCCTCGTTCTTGGTTTTTCCCTTATGGGAACTTTTATTTCAGCAGGGGATGGTGTTCTGACAAATATTGCCTGGACTCATAGTGGTACTGATGCCTTCCTGAATCTTGCAAACGGTATCTTCTCAGGTCCGGGCGGAGCCTCACTCGCCGTGGAATTCGGAGATCAAATGTGTTATGGGAGTTGCCAGGAGCCCAGCAATCTTACCTATAATGTTTATCGTGATGGTGTTCTATTGGCCGATGGGCTGATGAACAATACCTATACCGACAACGGCCTTGATTTACTTGAGTATCATTGCTATACCGTTACTTCTTATGACGGCCTTTATGAATCAGAATTTTCAAATGAGGATTGTGCCACTACTTTTGACTGTAATGGCATTGCAGGAGGTGCCGCATTCTTCGACGACTGTGGTTACTGCGTCGGCGGAGACACGGGACTTGAGGGAAATTATGCCATGGACTGTGCCGGCGTCTGTGATGGTGAATCTGTTATCGATGATTGTGGCGATTGTGTCCTGCCTGCCGATCTAAACGGTGCCATGGACTGTAACAACGAGTGTAACGGCACAGCTTTCATAGATGATTGCGGTGAATGTGTGGGCGGCAATACAGGTCAGGAAGAAAACTGGGCTATGGACTGTGCGGGCGTCTGTTTCGGCGATTCTGTTGTAGATGATTGTGAAGATTGTGTGTCACCTGATAATTTTAATGCCGCCATGGACTGTAATAGCGATTGTGACGGAACAGCTTTTGTCGATGATTGTGAGGTCTGCTCGGGCGGTAACACAGGCCATGAAGCAAACTCTGATGATCTTGGATGCGGCTGTTTTGAACCTGCCGCCTTGGATTATTGTTTTGACTACGATAACGACGGAAATGGAAATCCGGGATCTGAAACTTCCTTTTGCTTAGGTGCTATTCCTGATAACTATGTTTTGGAGTGCTCGGATACGACTCCTGACGGTGAAGTAAATATTAATCTGGGTGAAGCAGTTGTCGATGAGGCAGGTATAGGTACGGTTGATGTCCTCTATTCGAATGGTGATCTGCCCATCAACGGTTATCAATTTATTTTCAGCGGTGCGGCACTGATCGATGCTGTTACCGATAATCCTGATTTTACTGTAAATATTAATTCGGAAAATGGTCAGGTGATAGCTTTTTCACTCTCAGGTGGCAGCTATCCTGCCGGCGATGGCACCCTCGCGACTCTCACTTTCCAACATGAAGGACCTGCCGTTACACTTTGTGCAGGGGATATAATCGTTGCAGGGAATTCAGGGCACTCTCCTGTGGTTAATTCCGAAGCTTGCATCGATCTGCCCGAAGGCGCCATGGACTGTAATGGTGACTATTACGGAACTGCTACTGAAGATGATTGTGGCATCTGTTCCGGGGGTAACAGCGGCCATGAATGGAACAGTGATCAGGACTGCTCCGGCGAATGTTTTGGTGCCCATGTCGAGGATTTGAACGGTGCCTGCTGTCTTGCCGGTGAATTTGATGATTGTGGTGTTTGTTTTGGCGGCAATGCAGATGATCTGGGTTGCGGCTGTTTCGAACCGGCTCCATTGCTCTACTGTTCAGACTATGATGGCGACGGAATCGGTTTTGGTGAAGGTGAAGCCTTCTGTCCGGAAGATGTTCCGGAAGGCTATGTTGACAGCTGTGATGACACAACGCCGAACGGTGATCTAACCGTCAGCATTGGTCTCATCAATTTGGATAGCGAAACAGGCCTTGGGACTGTGGACATCAATTATACAGGCAGCGAACTTCCGCTTCGAGGATTCCAGTTTGTATTTACCGGTGTCACTCTCCTAGATGCTATGACGGATAATCCTGATTTCACAGTGAGTTTTAATGCTGATAACGGACAAGTGGTTGCGTTTTCGATAAGTGGTGGTACCTATGCCGCCGGAGACGGTACTTTTGCGACATTGACTTTCCAACATGACGGACCCGAGGCACTGGTTTGTCTCGATGAAGTCATTGTAGCAGGCGAAACCGGTTACGAACCTGAAATAACGGTAGGTCCCTGCAGCATTATTCCCGAAGCAGTAGATTCAATGGACTGTAATGGTGATTATTACGGTACCGCCTTTGTTGATACCTGCGGTGAATGTGTGGGCGGCAATACAGGTCAGGAAGAAAACTGGGCCATGGACTGCGCCGGCGTCTGTTTCGGCGATTCTGTTGTAGATGATTGTGAAGATTGTGTGTCACCTGATAATTTTAATGCCGCCATGGACTGTAATAGCGATTGTGACGGAACAGCTTTTGTCGATGATTGTGAGGTCTGCTCGGGCGGTAACACAGGCCATGAAGCAAACTCTGATGATCTTGGATGCGGCTGTTTTGAACCTGCCGCCTTGGATTATTGTTTTGACTACGATAACGACGGAAATGGAAATCCGGGATCTGAAACTTCCTTTTGCTTAGGTGCTATTCCTGATAACTATGTTTTGGAGTGCTCGGATACGACTCCTGACGGTGAAGTAAATATTAATCTGGGTGAAGCAGTTGTCGATGAGGCAGGTATAGGTACGGTTGATGTCCTCTATTCGAATGGTGATCTGCCCATCAACGGTTATCAATTTATTTTCAGCGGTGCGGCACTGATCGATGCTGTTACCGATAATCCTGATTTTACTGTAAATATTAATTCGGAAAATGGTCAGGTGATAGCTTTTTCACTCTCAGGTGGCAGCTATCCTGCCGGCGATGGCACCCTCGCGACTCTCACTTTCCAACATGAAGGACCTGCCGTTACACTTTGTGCAGGGGATATAATCGTTGCAGGGAATTCAGGGCACTCTCCTGTGGTTAATTCCGAAGCTTGCATCGATCTGCCCGAAGGCGCCATGGACTGTAATGGTGACTATTACGGAACTGCTACTGAAGATGATTGTGGCATCTGTTCCGGGGGTAACAGCGGCCATGAATGGAACAGTGATCAGGACTGCTCCGGCGAATGTTTTGGTGCCCATGTCGAGGATTTGAACGGTGCCTGCTGTCTTGCCGGTGAATTTGATGATTGTGGTGTTTGTTTTGGCGGCAATGCAGATGATCTGGGTTGCGGCTGTTTCGAACCGGCTCCATTGCTCTACTGTTCAGACTATGATGGCGACGGAATCGGTTTTGGTGAAGGTGAAGCCTTCTGTCCGGAAGATGTTCCGGAAGGCTATGTTGACAGCTGTGATGATCCCACTCCCGATGGCGCAGTCAATGTGAATATCGGTCTGTTACTTCTTGACCCCGAAACGGGTATCGGTTCTGTGGACATTAATTATTCTAACAGTGATCTGCCTCTCAATGGTTTTCAATTTGATTTTCCCGGGGTGACATTGCTGGATGCAACAACCAGCAATCCGGATTTTAATATAAGTTTTAATGCAGAAATTGGACGCGTTGTCTCCTTCTCGTTGGTTGGAGCAACCTATCCTGCGGGAGACGGAACTCTGGCAACACTCACATTTCAGCACGCTGGGCCTGAGACTCTCGTCTGTCTTGAGAATGTCATCATCGCAGGGGCATCCAGCCACGAACCGGCAGTAACTGTGGGACCCTGCAGCATTATTCCCGAAGCTGTAGATTCAATGGACTGTAATGGTGATTATTACGGCACCGCCTTTGTTGATGATTGCGGTGAATGTGTGGGCGGCAATACAGGTCAGGACCAAAACTGGGCCATGGACTGTGCGGGCGTCTGTTTCGGCGATTCTGTTGTAGATGATTGTGAAGATTGTGTGTCACCTG
>CAZIYQ010000031.1:0-17905 GCA_964543505.1 uncultured bacterium
CCGGCAGGCCCGGCCCTGCTCCCTGGCAGGCAGAAGATTATCCCGAAGGACAGGATGATTACCCGGTATCAGGAATCAGTTGGTACGAGGCTGCCGCGTATGCCGCCTTTGTCGGGAAAAGCCTGCCGACCGGACAGCATTGGGGGTTGGCACGGGGTGAATATACGCCCTTAATCCGATATCCTCAGCTTGGTGGGTTCGCTGTTTTTGCTCCTTACAGTAATTTTACGGGCAATGGTCCTGTCCCGGTGGGGAGTCTGCCCGGCATAACGTCCTACGGAACCTATGACATGGCCGGGAATGTGAGAGAATGGTGCTGGAACAAAACCCAGAAAGGGAGACTCATCAGGGGCGGCGCCTGGAACGATGCCACCTATATGTTTGGGAATCTGAGCAATCTTCCTGCCTTTGACCGTTCTTCTAAAAATGGGTTCCGGTGTGCACTCTATCCTGATTCGGAGAATATCCCGGAATCGGCGTTTGCCATGACAACGTTTGGTGAAACCACGAATTTTTACAAAGAAAAACCCGTTTCAGACGCCATTTTTCAGGTTTACAAAGAGCAATTCGCCTACGACAAGACCCCACTGAACGCACGCCTGGAATCACGGGACGAAAGTTCTGAACATTGGATTAAAGAGCGCATAACCTTTGATGCCGCTTATGGAGGCGAGCGGATCATCGCCAATCTTTTTCTTCCCAGGAATACTGCCCCCCCCTATCAGACCGTCATTTATTTCCCCGGCGGTGCTTCCCACTTTCAAGAATCGAGCGAAGACATTGAAAACTATTATGAATTTCCTGTTTTTCTTTCCTTTTTGGTGAAAGACGGACGGGCAGCGCTCTATCCTGTCTATAAAGGCACCTTCGAACGCAGGTTTGCTCCTTCGGCTAAAGGCCATCACGGAGTTGGATCTCATAGGCAAACGGAATATCGAATTCAACTGGTAAAAGATTTTAAAAGAAGCATAGACTATCTGGAGACCCGTCAGGATATTGACAGCCATAAACTTGCCTATTACGGAGTGAGCTGGGGAGGATCTTGGCCCGCAGTGGTCATTCCAGCCATGGAAGAACGCCTTAAGGCAAGCGTCATATTGGCAGGAGGCCTCAGAGATTTTGGTCTTCCTGAAGTCAATTCGATCAATTATGTTACCCGGGTGAAAATCCCAACTTTGATCTTAAACGGTAAATACGACACATTCCTCCCTTATGAGACCTGCATAAAGCCTCTGTTTGACCTCCTGGGAACGCCGGATGAGGACAAGGAACTGAAATTGTACAATACCGACCATATTCCGCCTATGAATGATTTTATCAAAGAAACCCTGGCCTGGCTGGATCGCTATTTGGGGCGGGTGAAATAAAGAGTCTAAAAAGTATTAATCAGAAAGAAAACAATAAGGTTCTTTAGAAAGGTATGGAACCATGAAATTGAGTAATAATACTCCAATATCACATGTTGATCACAGGGACAAGCAATCATCGAGTGCTTCCACTACGGCACGTAATTTTGGAAATTCAACTCATCCACTACATGATTTCTTAATGCAAGCGCCGGCGGTTCAATTGCCAAAGGGTGGTGGCGCCATCAAAGGCATCGATGAGAAATTCACCGTGAATCCGGCAACCGGCATGGCGACACAAAGCATTCCTATCTTTACCAGTTCTGGTCGCTCTGCTTTTGGACCAAAACTTTCGTTGAACTACAATTCCGGATCCGGGAATGGGCCGTTCGGGCTGGGGTGGAGTCTTGATGTGCCTCAGATAACGCGCAAAACCGATAAAGGCATTCCCCAGTACAGAGATGGCGAAGAATCGGATACTTTCATTTTATCCGGCGCAGAAGATCTGGTGCCATTATTAAATGACGATGGCAGTGTATGGCATGAGACGAGAGAAGGTTATAGCATTAAACGCTATCGCCCCAGAATAGAAGGCCTGTTTGCCCGTATTGAAAAGTGGACCCACAAGGATGGAGATACACATTGGCGCTCGATATCGAAGGATAACATCACGACAATTTATGGCAAAGATGAGAATAGCCGAATTTTTGATCCCGAAAAAAAAGAACATATTTTCAGTTGGCTGCTGTGTGAGAGTTATGATGACAAGGGCAATGTTATTGTCTATGAATATGCCAGGGAGAATTCCACAGACGTTAAAACTTCTGCTTTACATGAGAAAAACCGAGGTAAAGACAGTCGGGCCGCCAATCTCTATCTCAAACGCATTAAATATGGCAACCGCCAATCGCCTCTGGTTGAGCCGGCTTTTGATGACCCAAAATGGATGTTTGAAATTGTGTTTGATTATGGCGAAGGCCATTACGAGGTCGTTGAGAAAGAAGTTGATGGCCAACTGCGTGAATTTGCGCAAGTTGAGTATCAAGAAAACAATGACTCACCCGAATGGGCAGCCCGTCAAGATCCCTTCTCCAGTTATCGCGCTGGTTTCGAAATCAGAACCTACCGTTTGTGCCAGCGCGTGCTGATTTTTCATCATTTTGATGAATTGGAGGGTGGTCCCTGCCTGGTGCATTCGACTGATTTCGATTACAAAGAAACACCAACCTTGACATACCTGGCAGCTGTTACACAAACCGGATACAAACGAAAAGATGAGACTGAACCTAACCTTTATCACTTCAAATCATTTCCACCCCTTGAATTCGGTTATTCCGAACCACAAGTAAATGAAGTTGTCCAATTCGTTGACCGCGAGAGTTTGGAGAATCTCCCGATCGGTGTGGATGGCAATACCTACAAATGGGTGGACATCCACGGTGAGGGGATCAAGGGTATTCTCACCGAAAAGAGCACTGTCTGGCATTACAAACGTAATCTTGGCGGCGGAAAATTTGCTCCGGAAGCTGTCATCGGTGAAAAACCATCTCTGGCAGTACTGGAAGCCGGGCAGGGACAAATAATGGATCTGGCCGGGGATGGAACAAAAGATGTCGTTTTCTTCGATTCACCGACGCCCGGGTTTTATCAGCATAAAGATGAAGAAGGCTGGAAAGAATTCGAGAACTTTAAATTACTGCCCAACATCAATTGGAAAGATCCAAATCTCAGATTCGTGGACTTGAATGGAGATGGACATGCTGATATTCTGATTACTGAGGACGAAGTTTTCACCTGGTACCCCTCGGAAGCCGAAGACGGGTTCGGGCCAAGCACGTATGTGCGAAAAGCTCTCGACGAAGAGAGTGGTCCAACTCTGGTACTGGCGGATGGCACCCAGTCGATTTACCTGTCCGATATGAGTGGCGATGGGTTGACTGATCTTGTGCGCATTCGCAACGGGGAAATCTGTTACTGGCCCAATCTCGGCTATGGCCGGTTCGGACAGAAAGTGAGCATGGATCATGCTCCCCATTTTGATGAACCGGACCTGTTCGACCGTTCCCGCATTCGGTTGGTTGATATTGATGGATCGGGAACAACGGATATTTTCTACCTCAGCGGCGACGGGGTCAGATATTGGTACAATCAGGCTGGAAATAGCTGGAGTCCTGAGCAATCACTGAGAAACTTCCCGGCTATCGACAACGTGGTTTCTATCGATATTTTTGATCTGCTCGGCAACGGTTCCGCCTGCCTGGTCTGGTCTTCACCTTTGCCCGGGGATGCGGGCACCCAAATGCGTTATATCGACATCATGGATAGCAAGAAGCCTCACTTGCTCAAAACTATTGATAATAACATGGGGAAAGTCACCACCTTAAAATACGTCTCTTCCACCAAGTTTTATCTGGAAGATCTGAAAGTGGGGAAACGCTGGATTACCAAACTTCCATTTCCGGTACATGTGCTCGAGCGTGTGGAGACGACTGACGCCATCAGCAAGAACTATTTTGTGAGCCGTTACGCCTATCATCACGGCTATTTTGACGGCGTTGAGCGCGAGTTTCGGGGCTTCGGCATGGTGGAGCAATGGGATACGGAAGATTATGAAAGCTTTAAAGAATCCCCTGCTTACGCTGCCGGAAACGGCAATTGGCAGGAAGAATCCCATGTCCCGCCTGTTTATACCCGGAGCTGGTTTCATACCGGCATTTATATGGGTGGTGACAGAGTCTCGACATTTTACAAAGACGACCCTGACGAATATTTCAATGACCCGCATGGGTGGTATTTACCGGATACGATCCTGCCTGAGCGTTTGACTCCAGCGGAAGAACGTGAGGCCTGCCGCGCCCTGAAAGGCCGTCCGCTGCGCCGGGAAGTGTATGCCCTTGATAGTAAGGACAAAGAAAAATTCCCTTACACAGTGACTGAAAGCAGCTTTCATATCCGGCTCGAACAGCCCAAACAAGACAATCTCCATGCAGTATTTTATGTCGGCGATTGCGAGTCGCTCAATTTTCATTACGAACGTGATCCCGCTGATCCGCGCATCAGCCACAAATTAACACTTGAAATTGACGATTTTGGCAATGTCCTAAAATCAATTGCCATTGTATATCCCAGGCTAACAGCTCCGTCTGCATACAATGATCCCCCGACACGTGCGGATGAGGTTCTCGGCAACTATCTCGATGAAACCTTGCCAGATAGCACCCCTGGTCCAAAACGTGTTAACGTTCAGCAGAAACTTTATGCCATTTATACTGAGAGTCGTTATGGGAAAAATTTGCAGGATAATGGACCCCACCGCCATTCGGTTCCCGTTGAAACTATCTCATTCGAAATCACCGGTTTGAAAGACCTTTACACAAATCAAGCCGTCGCCAAACCATTTGATAAGGAGAAGCTTAAAGATGCTCTTTTGCGCGAAACTACCGACGGCTTGGAGTTGAAGATCTCTCAACCGGGTTACCATGAAATTCCTGACAGTACAACTCTTGCAGCCCGACTCGTTGAACGGAACAGGATAAAATACTACGCCGATGATCTTTCCGGTCCGGCACCTTTTGAGCAAATCGGGACTCGGGCAATCACCTACGAAGCTTATACCCTGGCATTTACCAATAATCTGCTTGCAGTGGGAGAACTTAATGGGCTTATATCCACTTCCCTGTTGGAAGAAGGAAAATACCTCAACGATCTTTTTACTGATATTGCTAACGACGCTGAAAACTGGTGGCTTCCCTCCGGCAAACAACTTTATGATTTAGCCGTGAATCCATTTTATAGCCCTGTTGCTGTCAATGACCCCTGGGGCAATGTAACGGAAATCACCTACGACAAATATCACCTGCTCGTGGAAAGTACGACGGATCCACTGGAAAACAGCATCATTGCGGAAAACGATTATCGTGTACTGCAACCGGAAATGGTGACTGATCCAAACGGCAACCGAACCAAAGTCGTTTTCGACGAATTAGGTATGGTAGTCAAAACGTTCGTGATGGGGAAAGAGAACGAAAATGACCCGGACAAGATAGGCGATACGGACGAGAACGAACCGACGACAATCCTTGAATACGACATTTTCAATTGGAAAGATAACAATAAACCGGTTTTTGTTCACACACGGGCGAGAGAAACACACCGGAACCCTGGTACAAGGTGGCTCGAGACCTACACTTACTCTGACGGCTTTGGCCGCGAAACATTGACGAAAATTCAGGCTGAAGAAGGGCGAGCTCCGCAGC
Source organism: uncultured bacterium (assembly GCA_964543505.1). Lineage (GTDB taxonomy): Bacteria > Fidelibacterota > Marinisomatia > SCGC-AAA003-L08 > JACNLC01 > JAADGM01. The sequence goes on from CAZIYQ010000031.1 coordinate 5,603, forward strand.
GCAATTCTGCCGGGGAGTTGGTACGAATCGCAAGTGAAATCCAGTACGGTGACACGACTAACCGTTGGGTGGGTACTGGTAAAACAATTTATAACAACAAAGGCAAGCCAATCAAACAATACGAGCCATTTTTTGACAGCGGCCACGCCTACACCGACGAAACTGAACTTATCGAGTTTGGTGTCACACCGATTATCCATTATGACCCATTGGAGCGGGTTATCCGCACCGACTTGCCTTTCAAAGCGGTTGCTGGGGAAACCCGCTATGTGCATACGAAAATTGAGTTTACACCCTGGCAGCAAATCTCCTATGACCAGAATGACACCATAGAAGATTCCGAGTACTACGCATATTTTCTAAGCCACCCTGGCGAGTTTTCTAATGAAGAAACGCGGGCAGTGAATTTAACCCTGGCTCATTCCAACACGCCTGCGACCCAATTTCTGGATACCCTGGGGCGGCCATTTTTAACTGTTGCACACAATATCAAAAACGGAAATAAGGAGTTCATACCAACCTACACCGAGTTGGATATTGAAGGCAATCCTATTCGTATCTGGGATGCCCGGGATAACCAGGTGATGCATTATATTTACGCCATTCATGGCAAGCAAATTTATCAGAACAGCATGGACGCCGGAAAACGCTGGATGATGAATAATGTGGCCGGAAATCACATCAGACGCTGGGATGAGCGCAATCATGAGTTTGTCCATTCTTACGATGAATTGCATCGTCCTACCTTGATGCGGGTGAAAGGCGGCGATGGCGATACACCGCTGGATAATGTTTATGAAAAAATCGTTTACGGTGACTGGCGAGGGATGTCAACTTCCCAGAGGGACCATAATAAAAGCAAAAATCTGATCGGCAAGCCAAAGGAGCACTATGATACTGCCGGTCGAATTCAATTCGAAGAGTATGATTTTAAAGGAAACCTGAAAAAGAGCATCCGGCAATTTGCGAAAAAATACAAAGAGGTCGTTAATTGGGATGGACTGCTTCCAATTTCTGAGTTGGAAAATGGGCCTGATAAAACATTCATCACCGAGAACAAATACGATGCCCTGAATCGAGTGACCGAGTCTAAAACTCCTGACGAAAGTATAACCACACCTACTTACAATAAAGCAAACCTGCTGGAAACCATAAGTATTACCCAAAATGGCGACACTAAACCGTTTGTTAAGAATATCGACTACAATGAAAAGGGCCAGCGTCTACGCATCGAATACGGCAATAATATAACGACCAGTTATAAATACGACAGGGAAACTTTTCGGCTCAACCATCTACAAACGATTTTCCCAAACGGGAAAAAACGCCAGGACTTCTATTATACTTACGATGCGATCGGAAATATTAGCGGGATAATGGATAAATGTATTCCCAGGAAATTCTTTAACAACCGGAAAATCGAGGGAGAATCTAAATACATCTATGATCCGCTCTACCGGCTTGTAAAAGCTACGGGCAGGGAGCATCGGGGACAACTGGATTTTGGCAAATCAGATAATTGGAACGATTTGCCCTTCCTAAAAAAATACAGCCCTGGCGATAGCATGGCCTGGCGCACATACGATCAATCTTACATTTACGACAAAGCCGGTAATATTACACAAATGAAGCATGTAGCGGATGGCGGGAACTGGACCAGAAATTATGTATATGAGACAGACAACAACCGTCTTAAAACGACTACACTGGTTACGGATACAACTTCTGATAATTACATTTATCCCCATCACCCGCAACATGGCTTTATGACAGGGATGCCGCATTTAACAATCATGCGATGGAATTTTAAAGATGAACTGCAGGCAGTCTCTCGCCAAAAAGTTAACAGCGGCACTCCGGAAACCACTTATTATGTCTATGACGCCGGTGGTCGGCGGGTGCGCAAAATAACGGAAAAACAAGCTGCCGAAGGAGATACGCCTGCGAAGAAAAACGAGCGCTACTACCTGGATGGTGCTGAGATTTATATTGAGCACAGCGGCGAATACAATGGTCTGCAGCGCAAGACGCTGCATGTGATGGATGATAAGGGCCGAATTGCCATGATTGAAACCCGCAACGATGTGGATGATGGTTCTCCTGAGAAATTGGTGCGCTACCAATTCGGTAATCATTTGGGCTCGGCGTGTTTGGAGACGGATGATGATCCAATCAACCCCCGTCCCATTAGCTACGTGGAATACCATCCTTATGGTACAACGTCCTACCAGACGGTGAATAAAGATATTAAAGCCGCAGCCAAACGTTACCGCTACACCGGCAAGGAACGGGATGAGGAAAGTGGATTATATTATTACGGGGCGAGGTATTATACAGCCTGGTTGGGGAGGTGGTGTAGTGTTGATCCGGCGGGGTTAGTGGATGGGGTGAATTTGTATGGATATGTAAATAATAATCCTCTGTTATATATTGATAAGAAAGGTAGGCAAAAAAAAGAGTCCATTAACAAGTATACATGGCAAATTATCAATTGGGAAGAATGGAGGAAAGAATACGGTTTACCAGGACCACCAAAAGTGGAATATTTGAAAGGAGAAAAATTTAAAGAGTTTAAACTAAGAGAGATGAATAAGTATTCAGCATGGAAGAAATCTACTCGGGCAGAAATTATAAAAAAATTAAAGGTTCGTCCTGATTGGTTGAGTGATTCTGAGAAAATTGAAGATGTTCTGGAACAATACAAATCTGGAGATCTGAGACAAGCAATAGAAAAATATCGTAAAGCAGTCCCAAAAGTTGCATCTGAACAAATTCAAAAGATGAAAGAATTTAGAGTGGAAGATTTTAGGAGAATTCTTGGACTTTTAAGCAATCATTGGGATGACTTTTTATCTGCCATTAGTGGTGGTACTGAAAAAAATAATAGTGATGGTGCAAAAATTTCGAACGAATTCAGCAAAGAGAAGGGAGTTGAATTGCTAATGATGCTCCGCAAGAGTCCTGAAAAAATATATAAACTTATAACATACACAAAGGGGGAAGGAGGGACCTTTATATTTGAAAATTATGAGCAATCCCTTGAAACTAACTATAGTAAGCAACATCCCATCTTTAAATTCTTCTATGAATTTGAAGATTATAAATCATTTGTAAAGGGTGAACTGCAAAAAGATGAGACGGGAAAAAAAGATGAAAGCATTATAAATAAAATCAAAAATAAAATCAAAAATAAAATCAAGAGTCTCTTTTAAGACTATTTTGAGATATTAAAGGATGCTATTGAAGAGTATGTGCAAATTGAAAACTTGAAGAATTTTCAAATTACGGAAGAAATAATTCTCGATCCCAGACCCAGCGTGGGCAATGCCATCTCGAACGCTCTGAGTCCAGTATCGTGTGTGGGAGTATCTATGAGATTCATCAAATGGTGTGTGTAATAATGCTGAATCGATGAACAATTAGTCACCGTAATTCTGCACTGGACACAGAGCGTCTACAAAGGCATTTCAACGGAAACCGCGAGATCAAAAAACAAGAACAATAAAAAACGGAGGAGATCATGAAATTAGCCATTAAACTCACCGCTGTAGGACTGTTCTTATTATGCTTCGGATGCCAGCAACAAGAAAGAGAAACGGAAGCGGTTAAGTTTGATAGAATACCCAATTTTGCTGACACAAGCGGCAGCGCTGAAAGAGCGGAATATCTTCAAGGTTATCGCCAAGCCTACAACGAGCAATTGCAAGAGGTGCGCAAAGCTTATCCTCTGGTTCTGGCGCAACTACGCCTGTTGGAGGCCGCCTATATCAACCGTGCCGATTCGTCGCAGCACAAACAGCGGAAAGCCAAAGCCTATTTGAAAGACCTTTATTTGTTTACCGGCAGTGAATTGTACAACTTCGCCAGCAAAAGTGAAATCATTATGCATATCCCAAACGATTGCGGTTCGCCTGATTCTTATTTTCGCCCGGATAAAATTGGTCCTGATGGACAAGTCATTGCAGAAGGGAGGGACATGGATACATCATTTCAAATGTGGATAGATTGTATCACCAATAAGTAGGAATCTCTCGTTCTCCCGTTTCGCGTGGGCAACATAATCTCGAATGCTCTGTATCCAGCAACTGGGTGTAGGTATATATGAAATTCATTAAATGGTGTGTGTAATAATGTTGAATCGATGAACAATTAGCCACAGCGAGAAAAACGAGAGAATCAAAGAAAGGATATTACACATGGAAAATTCTGAGTTACAAAAACTGCAAATGGACTATCAACACACGATAGAACAGTTCAAAATGCTGGCAGATATTCGTTTCAAGTTGTTGGCATTTGTCCCCACGTTGGCCGGTGCTGCGATTGCATTTTTCACGAAGACTGGGGCGCCGGAGACCGCCCTTGCTGTGGGCATTCTTGGATTCATTATGACAATTGGCATCACCTTCTATGACATTCGAAATACGCAATTTTATGATGCAGCGGCCCATAGAGCAAAATGGCTTGAAGCCTTGCTTGAGTTGCCGGTTTGCACTCAAGGCAAAACAATTGGCGGACTATTCAACGAGAGGCCGGGTCATAAACTCAAGTTTTTCGGTCTCTTCGAAGTCTGGCACGACCGGGGTCTCAGCCTGGCCTATGGCGCCGCGTTGGGCGGCTGGACATTCATTATTGCCAATTCCAGTCTCTCATTAGCTCACAATCCGGAATATCGTATCGCGCTCATCATTGCCGCAATTGTAGGCATCTTGTGTGCGTGGCAATATCAACACCTCAGTTGTTTGAAAAAACCGCAGCCCAATGAAGCGTTGGTAGAAAAGATAGCGCAGAGGGAAGCAAAATCAGATTAAATCTCGCTCTCACGATCAGCGTGGGATGGCAGCCCGGACGCTGAGCGTTAGCAAATGCATTCCGACGGAGACCGTCGGAACGAGAAGACATGCTATTGATTGAAGGGAATAAAATGGAACCAATAATAACGTCAGGTGTCAAAGACATTGATTCTAATGACGCTATCGATCTCTGGAAATACTTCAATGATCGTATGCTCCACCTGAAAGACGTGCTACTCAACGTGCTAACCTGGCTGTTGGCTTTTGCCTTAGCTATCCTGGGTTTTATCGTGCAGCAAAAGATCATCGGTTTTACAACAGACAATCTTTTCCGGATTCAAAAGGAAAATGCGGTTGCGGCTAATGTTTTTGCCGGACTTGGTATTCTGCTTTGCATCTATTGCCTTTACTTGATCTTCACCTATAGCAAAATCATCAACGCTAACTGGCTGGCTGCCGGTCGAATTCGCAATGAATTGGACTGGCTAAAAGATATTTATCCAGAATCCAGCAAAATGAAAGCCGCCCGAGACCAATATCAGGATTGGCTGCAACCGGATTCAACCATCAAACATAACATTAAAGACCTACGGTTTCTGCCGCTCTTTTGCCGCAACATCAGTCTTCCGGTGATCGTTTTTCTGGTGTTGTTTACTTGGATATTTGTTCACGCGGCACTTTTATAACCCCATCAAGGAGACGAGGTCATGGCTACCAAAACTTTTACGATCCGTGGAAAAGTAATATCTAGAAAAACCGGTCGGGGCATTTCCGGTCTGCTGGTTCACGTCTGGGACAAAGATCCCCATCATGATGACCTACTGGGAAGCGCACCTACCAACCGGCGGGGCTTCTTTCAAATAGAATACACCTTGGAAGATGCCCACGAATTTAAACCGGATCTCTATTTCAAGATCGAGTACAAGGGGAAAGAAATTCATTCTACCAGGGATCATATCCGCTATGATCTAGATCCAGGCAAAACACTTGCGCCGATCAACATCGACTGGCCGCCGGGAAAAGAGGAAGAGAAATTTACCGTCACTGGCACGGTAAAAACCACTGAGAATATAGCTGTCCCCGGCCTGGCAGTGGAAGTCTTTGATCAAAAAATTGGTCAGACCACGTCATTAGGAAAAGCTAAGGAAAAGACCGACGAAGCCGGGCGCTACCTTATCGATTACACCAAAAAAGCCGGAAAGGTTTTAGAAAACGGCGCTGCCGACCTCTTTGTGCAGGTCAAAAAAGGCCGCAAGATATTAGCAAAATCCGATTTGCAGATTAATGCCCCCCAGCATGCCGTCATCGATCTGGTTGTTCCCAAAGATATTCGCCGCGCGCCAACCGAGTTTGAAAAGCTCGCTAAAAAAATGAGGGAAATCACCGGGGGGATAGCGCCCGACAAACTGAATGACGAAGACCTGGAGTACATGGCTGCCAAATGGGAGCTGGATATCCGAAGAATCAGGCGGTTTCTACATGCCCAAAAGCTCGAGCAGCAGGCAGGAACGTATAAAACAAAACCAAAAATTCCAGACGACTGTTTTTATGGACTGCTCAGCGATGAGGACTTAACGGAGCTGAAAATCCTGGTCAATCGACCGGCGGCGGTCCTGAAAGCCGCACTCGAGGAAGCGATCGGCAAAGCCATCATTCCGCCGGCGACTGAAAAGCATATCGATTCATTGGTCAAAGCGCTCAAAGAAATAGCCGTGGCCCTTGCGAAAACCGAAACGGATGATCCGGATGCCTATTCAATCCGCAACTTGATCGGCATTCACCGAACCTTGCCCGAGGAGCTGAAAGACAGATTCATCCGGGAATACACCCTGCACGAACAGGGTAAAAAGCAGTTATGGGAAAAATTAGAAAACGACCAGAAGTTCAGGAAAGAGATTCCTTCTATCCGAAACCTATTTACCCTTGCCGAACTGACGCAGAACAACCTGCCGCTGATCCGCAAGTTGCACGAGGAAAATGAAACTATCACCGAGTTCGCTAAATGGGACGCTTCGGACTGGGGAAAATATCTCGCCGACCATCAGTTGCCCATACCGGCAAAGGAGGGCAGCGAACCGAATCGACAACAATACGCGCGTTCGCTGGCGCAAGGTTTTAAGAAGCGCTTTCCGATGGTCGCTCTGATAGACGGGCTGGAAAAATCAACAATTCTTCGGAAAGAGAACAAGCCCAGTGGGGCACTAAAAAATTTCCTGAGTACAAATCCCGATTATGATATTCAAAAGATTCCCGTAAATCGCTATCTGATTAAATCCGGCATTAAGGAACAGTTCAAGCGGGAGCTAAAGAAAGCGAAAAACAACAAGCAGCGAGAAAATATCAAACGCAAACAGGATGCCCTGATTCAGGAGCTCCATCACTTGCAACTGGCTCACACCCTCGCCCCCGAGGAAAACCGGATCGCCTGCGTGGCTGCTTTAAGGGAGTTCGAGATTGAGGCCTACGAGGAACGAGCCTCCGCTAGGGAAGAAGGCAATGGAGAGCGAGAAGAAGCAGGAGAATCCCGGGGAGCCCTGCCTCTACTGGAACTCCTCAAGAGAGATGTCCTCCGCCAGGCAAACATTCGATTTGGTCAGAATAGAAATCGTGATAACGAAGTGGAAGATTCTGAAAATGCCCCTTCTCATACAGCGCCAACGCACAAGGTCAGAGCAGATTCAGCTCTGAAAATCGCCAATCTCAATAAGACCGATTTCACAACGAAATGGCAGGAACTTCGTCAGAAGGACGGTTCGACCGATCTGGTCATGCTTCGTAAAGAGGCGGAAGAGATTCACAACCGAGCCCGTTACCTTGCCTTCGGGTTTGCCGCCAACGCCTGGAGTATTGCGGCGCCGCTAGGTTCGGTTACGCCCGCATTTGTCCCAAATACGCATAAAAACATTCAAAACAGAATCGCCGATTTCCCCCAGGAAACCGCTCAGAAAATAGCGAACCTGACAACCCTTTTTGGAAATCAGAATTACTGTGAGTGCCGGCACTGCCAGTCGATTTACGGACCGGCGGCCTATCTGGTGCAGCTATACAACTCATTGAGTCAAGTCGCGAAATCCAATTTGGAACTGAGGCGGCCTGATATCCCCCGGTTGCACCTGAATTGCGAAAATACCAATACGAAACTGCCTTATATCGATCTGGTCATTGAACAGCTTGAACGATTAATCTACCATCCGTACAAGACATCGGATATTTGGATGAATCTTCAGACCACACTCACGGAAAAGGAATTAGCGCTTCGGCCTGAGCACGAGCTTTCTGAGGCCTATGTCATGCTGGCATTATATCCTTTTCCCATCTCAATCCCATGGGACAAATGGTTTGAAGAGGCAAGGCTCTATCTCGACTATATGGGCTTAAACTTCTATCGACTAGTGGAAATCTTCACTCCGCCGATTCAGCCACCCACCCATCAGGATATTGCTTTTGATTATCACCGGGACCGGAGGAACCAATTCAAATCGAAACAGTGCATGCGTGCATTGTTGGGATTGCCAGTGCCTCTGTATGATTTGATCACAAAACCTGTCACTGGTGACGAGGCGCCTCAAACTTATGTGTCACTTGATGCATTGGGTGGTATTCCTGCGGAGCTAACCGATTTGATGCAAATGCTTGGGCTCTGGCAAATGAATGAGGAAGGCAAAACAGGCAAAGAGGATTTTGAACTGTTTTGCCAAATACTGGGAACCCGATACGTTCAGGATTCGCGCAGGCGATCAAATCGGTTTATCCAGATAAAATTTGATGAAGCCGCACCTTGCGACCCTTCTCGGGCCGAAATCACCAACCCTAATGAGGATACGGTGATTCGCATCCTGAAGTTTGAGCACCTGCGCCGGGCGCTGGGCTGGACGCCAGCCGAGCTGAGTCAGGCAATCATGGTTTTTTCCAGGCTCAAACTTAGCCGAAGAACCGCCCGCATGAAAACGGAAGCCATTGATGAATATCTGCTGGCTTCGATTTCCCATCTCATCCGCATTCGGGAACAGCGAGCAGGTGTTTCGATTTTGGAACTGTTGTCCTGGTGGGGCACAATGGAAACGGGTGCCGAAAAATGGAGAATTGCACCGGCCTACGAAGGATGGGATCAAGACCCGGAGCAGATTTCACTCTACGAAAAGGTGTTTCTGGATAAGTCCATTTACGGAAAACGGGGTGAAAATCCTGAAGATCATTCCGAATGGCAATATTTCGTGCTCAATTATAGAAAAACTGAGTTGCAATACCTGGATTGGCCTAGTGGCTCCTCAACGATTTTGGACCATAAAGCGATTATTGGGGCGGCCCTGCGGCTTAGTGAGAAGCAACTGCTGGAATTAACTAGTTTTGTTGGTGACACCTACTTCAATGGTGTCGGCGATTCACTTGCTTTGAATCTTGAGCACCTGTCCGCACTTTACCGGGTGGTTTCCCTCAGCGGTTACCTCGATATCAGCATTCATGAGTATATCCTGCTGCATAAGTTTATGGGAAAGAAAATTGATCCATTTACATGGATGACGAAAGACGAGATGGCAACGGATACAACGCTGATCTTTCTTGAATGCATTGACAAGATCAAACGCTCGCCCTTTACCATTCGTGACCTTGCCTATCTCTGGCAGCACCGAACCTACGCAACAGAAACGGCATCGGAAGAATTGGAGTATGTCTATCAACGAATAGACAAGTATGTACCCCAGTTGAAAATAAAGTTAGCAGAGGCTCAGAAGAAAGGCGCCGTTCTTGCACAGAGCAACGCCGTATCGATTGACGATATCAAGAAGTTCCTCGAACAGATTGGTTTAAATAAGTATGACAGTGCAAGGGTTGAGCACATTCTTCTGGACGGCTCCTCAAACCCCTCAGATCACCAGTTCATCGATCAGAAATTCCATTTCCTGACATCAGTGGTCATAATCAAACTGAAAACCTTGTTGATCAGTGACCATCCTCTGGCTGAAGAAGGTTATCAAGTGTTCCTTGATTACCTCGCCCCGATTCATGTGGCGGTGACCTTCCTGGGTCAGGAGTTGGCCGGTTTTCTTGACGTTTCTCAGGAAGTGGTGAGAAAGCTGCTTTCGATGGTCATGAACACTGCTGCCTGGGAGGCTACCCGGGATGCGGAAAGTTATAGCGCATTGTTGCGTGATTTTATCGATTGGGTGGAAGGCCCAATCTCCGATGATGTCATCCGCAATCATCTCCTTCGTTTAGAGAAAATCGCCTCGATCGTCAACCAATGGCGTCTTACTGCGGAGGAAGTCGAGCACATTCAGACCTATAGGAGCGATTTTCAAGGATTCGACTGGAATGCCATCCCCATAATAAGGGACGACGTATACGCAACCCATCCGGTTTACGAGAAATGGTCCGCGCTGGCCGAGTACATGGAGGTGCGCAACCGGATATCGCTCAAAAAGGGAGACGTTATTGATCTGTTTGCCATGGCGCACCATCCTGAAGAGCAATCGAAAGCGGTCTTAGAGAAGCTCAGTACGCTGCTGAATCTCGATCGGGACGAGACAAAGCGTATCGCCATGCGTTTAGGCTATATCGATGATTTATCCAACCCGAAACTCAAGAGTTCTTTAAGGAATGGGGAGTCGCTTCGGCCGGTGATTGAGATGGCGAACGCCATCAAGCGCAGCGGACGTTCAATTAACGAGCTTGCCGGCTGGATCGGAAGACCCGGGTCGGCGGGAAGCGATGATCTGTCGCTTGATGCAAGTTTCTTATCTGCAGACAGTTCCGATCAGGAGTCCTATGTACAATCTCTTTTACAATACAAACAAAATGTCGTCGAAGAGATCAGAAATACGGTGAAATCTCGCTGTGGGGAGGAGCAGTGGCGGGAAGTGGCGCGGAATTTCCAGGATCAAATGCGGGTTTTGCAGCGGGACAAACTGCTCGATTTTGTTATCAGCTGGTTTCGTAGTCGAATTATCGTTTTTTCCAAACCCGAAGACGTCTATGATTACTTGCTCATCGATCCCCTGGTCAATCCCTGTATGAACACCACCAGACTGAAGTTGGCCATCAGTTCGCTGCAATTGTTTATTCATCGGATCCTGATGGGATTAGAGGGCAAAGGCCTGTTCGATGATGATGCTATCAGTAATCTGTCCGATGAATGGAAATGGAAAAGGAACTACCGGGTCTGGGAAGCCTATATGAAGGTGTTTCTCTATCCGGAAAACTGGATCGAACCGGAACTGCGCGACAACAAGACGCCCTTCTTTGAGGAGCTGGAGGGGGAGCTTGCCCAGAGCGAGATTGACGAAAAGAGCATCGAAAAGGCGTTTAAAAATTATCTCGCAAAAGTGGATGAGGTGGGGAACCTGGAAATTCCTGCGTTTACCGAACAGAACTATACAACTGAACCCCAAACGATTACTACCGCATCGGGCGAAGAAGTTACAATTACCGTGACTTCGTATGTTGGTTTTCATGTCATCGGAAGAACACGGGAGAAGCCGCACACTCACTATTACCGCAGACGCAACGAAAACGACATCTGGCTTCCTTGGGAGCATATCGACCTGGATATCGATTCCGAAGTGGTGCTCGTAACAGTCTATAATGGTTACCCTTATATCTTCTGGCCAACCATCAAAGAACGCATACAGAAACTTGGACAGGATAATCCGGATGATGTGAATAATGATAAAAATAATTATCGCCCCGTTTTTGAAATAAGGTTTAACTGGAGCAGTTATCAGGATGGACGCTGGCTACCGAAAAAGAAAAATGATGAGCCGGCAGTATTAATGTATGACTGGAAATATCGGGAACTTTTTACAAATTCCGCAGAGTTGATAAATTATCAAATAGTAATAAACGATGAAGGATTACATATAGATTTAAGCATCATGGCTGCTAACTTGATACCTGTTGAAACATATACTTGGAACGATGATAAATTAAAGCAGATGTTCTCAGATTTAAAACAACTACCGAGTAGTATTGACTGGGAATATCTTATGGCTGACGGATGGGATTTGTTTAAGAATGATTATATATCTGGTGATATTGTTCAAATGATAAAAGAGAATGTTGAAACAATTGCTGAACAGGCGGAAAATCAATTAAGATTGAATTTGCATTCTCAGCCTCAAATTACAGATCCTTTTTCATTTATTAAAAATGTCTTAGTTACAGGTTATCAAGAATATGACCTTAGTGGAAACGGTTCTATATATCCGGGTGAGTGGCTATGGCATGGAATTTTAGGTATCTATCTCAGTTCTATTCCATCAAGATTTCGGAATGACCAGGACAGACGTGGACTTTATTCAACTGATGTTATCAGAGTGAATAATGTACTTTTACCCCTGTATGGGATCAATGACAACAGTATTGAATTAACAAACTATAAGCATAGATACTTAACAATCGAGAATGATAAGATTGCTAATAATAGATTGATAACATTCTCTCAAGTCCAATTTAGTGGATATAAACTTAAATCAAAAACAGCCAATTCTCTTGGTTTGGAGTGGATCGATCCTCC
>CAZIYQ010000032.1:0-17861 GCA_964543505.1 uncultured bacterium
GCAAAGAGCAGTTGAACCCAGCCCTTGGTGAGGTTCACGTCCTGCATGCCTTTGATCGAGCGAATATCAGATGCATTTGAATCAAGGACACTCATGATCTCTAATGGAATCGGGTCTGTCTCTAAAGTGGAAATGAGTTTAGCATTTTCCAGTATCTGTACGGGAATTGCCGGAATGATGGTTTTCCCTGTATCCCAGAAAGTCAGGATGTAGGTTGCAGAATTTTCTGTGAGTTGTTTATCAACCACCTGAAGTTGAACAGAGTCCGAAGGGATATCGAGGAAATTCACAACTTGACCGACAGGCACCTCAGCAGTGATGGTCAATATTACATGGTCGCCAACGGTGACGGTATCGGGTTTTATATGAGTTTCCAGCCGTACTTGTGTAAAGGCAACTGCAGTGACCTGTAGCAATATAAGAAAATAACGGATCATTTTCTGGCAGTACGTCTATTGAAATAATTTACCAGGGGGTCGATATAGCTATCCGCCGTGTTGATGGTGATGAGATCTATCTCATGTTTTTTACAGAAAAAGCGGTAATTATTTAATCGTTCCCCAACGGATTTGCGCATCAATGCAGAAAATTTTGAAGAGCTGGTATCCACCCAGTGGAAGGTTTGATTCTCAGGGTCGTGCAGCTTAACGAGACCAATGTTCAGCAGGTCAAGTTCGGCCTTATCATTCAGCTGGATGCAGATCAGGTCATGTTTGTGATTGACAAATTTCAAAAGTGGTTCGAATCCTTCATCAATGAAATCAGATATTAAGAAAATCACAGAGTGTCTTTTTAGCATCTTCAAGAGATATTCAAGTGATCCGGTGATATCGGTCTTGCGGTCTTCGGCTTTGTAATAAATAAGCTCTCGAACAATCCTCAAGACATGTGCTTTACCCTTTTTGGGTGGAATAAATTTTTCAATCTGATCGGAGAAGAGCAGGAGACCGACTTTGTCATTGTTCTTAATGGCGCTGAAGCTGAGGATGGCGGCTAGTTCAACCATGATATCACTTTTCAGAGTAGAACCGGTCCCAAAATAACCCGACGCGCTCACATCGACGACCAGCATGACGCTCAGTTCACGTTCTTCCTCATATTTTTTAATGTGGGGCTTACCGGTGCGTGCTGTCACATTCCAGTCAATATTGCGGATATCATCTCCGGGCATGTATTCCCGGACTTCGGCAAATTCCATACCCATGCCTTTGAACGCAGAGTGGTATTCTCCACCGAAGAGATTGTTGACCAGCCGGCGGGTTCGGATCTCAATGAGTTTGACTTTTTTTAAGATTTCAGCCGGGATCAACAAATTGGGTATGCTCCAATGGTGGTTTCAACTATTATAACATTTGTGTGTATTTCAACAGACGCAGTTTTCAGCGATTGCAGAATACTCATCGTTTTTCCGGATAGCTTATGAGGATCAATCATAATCCTGTATTAGGGGGTTGGTACTGATTCGAAGATACGGGTAATGATATCTTCGGTGGTGACGTCTTCGGCTTCTGCTTCAAAGGTCAGCAAGATACGGTGACGCAGGATGGCCCGGCTTACATCACGTACATCCTCAGGAATGACATATCCCCGGTGGGCCACAAATGCTCTGGCTTTGGATGCAGTTGCGATGAAGATTGAGGCTCGCGGAGAAGCACCAAAGCTGATCAGGGGTGCGAGATCACTGAGACCATATTGTTCCGGGTCCCGAGTTGACATTACCAGTGAGACGATGTACTTCTGAATATTTTCGGCAGTATGAATTTGGTCCACAACTTTTCGGGCACTGAGGATCTCATTAGCTTTCACCACTGATTTAATGTTGATATCGCTGGTGATATTGCCCATACGCTGGAGGATCTGCAGTTCTTCTGTTTCATTGGGATAATCTACCAGGATTTTGAACATGAAACGATCGATTTGTGCTTCAGGCAGTGGGTAGGTACCTTCCTGCTCAATGGGATTTTGTGTTGCCATCACCAGAAATGGTTTATCTAATTTAAAGCTAGATTCTCCAATGGTGACCTGACGTTCCTGCATTGCTTCGAGTAAGGCACTCTGTACTTTCGCAGGTGCACGGTTGATTTCATCAGCCAGAATGATGTTGGAAAAAATGGGCCCTTTCTTAACTTCGAAATTAGCATCTTTTGGGTTGTAAATCAACGTTCCCAGCAGATCAGCAGGCAAAAGATCAGGGGTAAATTGAATTCTCTGGAACCTTGTATCGATCAGTCTGGCGAGCGTGCTGACCGTGAGGGTTTTTGCAAGTCCGGGAACACCTTCGAGAAAAACATGACCGTTGGACAATAATGCGATCACCAATTTATCGATCAGGTTTTCCTGACCAATAATTACGGTTGACAGCCCAGATTTCAAGCGGTCAATAAACGCCGATTCTGATTTGATCTTCTCATTTAATCCAGTCAGGTCATAATTTTCCATACGCTCAATTTCCTTTATTAATTTTCACGGGTTTTGGAATTCAGTTCCACAATTTTATCGTTCAATTCAGCCATCGAATCGAGTTCATACTGCACGGAAGCCACCAATTCATTGTCAGGGTACAGCTTTATAAAATTCTGATAATCCTCAATTGCATCACTGTAAGCCTGGAGATTGTTCGCCTCGATATAAGCGATCATGAAAAGAGACTTGGGAGCGAAATCAGATTTTGAATACTGGTCAAGAACTTTTTGAAATTCTTCGATGGCAATTCCATAATCTTTCACATCATTCAGATAAATCTTCCCAATTTCAAATTGTGCTTCAGCGGCTTTCGGTTTTTTGGGGAACTCCTTAATGACGGCACCGAGCTCTGTAAGGGATTCTCCAATTTTTTCATTCTGCCGAAGCTCCAGTGCTTTGTTGAAATGTTCCGTGATTTGAGAGTCATCTTTACTGCAGGCCGTTAGAGAAAAAACGACCAATGCAAAAAGTATATATTTTTTCATTATAACCTCTTTTGTCCTATTAAAATGTCGCGAAATTTAAAGCATTGAAGCTAACCAATAACATGACAGATTTCCCAAAGTTCCGAATAAATTTGCAAAAACTATTTTGATCTGAATTTGAAATTTTATTGGGAAAAATTCAATCTTTTGCCCAGGGGTTTATCCTTCTAAACGCTTATTCGAAAAGAGATGAGAGATGAGCGTATATCTAAAACAGATCAGCTTCCCTGGTTTCAGGTTTAAAACATAAATAAGAGGGAAAGCAGGATATTGGGTTTGACATTTTTCGCAAACGGGTAGGCCACATCGATGCGTGCTGGACCGATAGGTGTGAAAAAGGTAATTCCGGCACCGGTATCCCAGCCCCATTTGTCCGGAAGATTTTTATCAAATTTATCTGTAAGTTTGCCGCTATCATAAAAAATCTCACCGCCAAATTTCCAATATATTGGAAAGCGGAATTCAGCATTATACTGCAGTCGAATCAGTGCTCCATCTGAATTGTAACTTTTGGGTGAATTCCAGCCCCGCAGAGAAGTATTGCCACCCAGCCAGAATTTATCGTAGAAATCGAGATCCGATTCTGTACTTTTTGGGAAAATGTACAGATAGCCGAGTTTAAAACGATGCCCAAGGGTACCATTATTTTTTAAGGGATAGAATTTCTTGATTTCGCTATCAAATTTTAGAAAGTGTTTACTGCCTCCCAGAAATGTGCCGTTCAAATCAAGTGATATTGAGTAAAAGTAGCCTGATCTCGGGCTGATGAAATTATCTAATTTCTGACGGAAAAAACTGAAATTAATTTTTCGGTCAAGTTCCAGTGAACTGCTGGCTGCAGTTGTATCACCTGTAGTTCGTACATCCTCAAGTTTAATTCCACCCACAAAATTATAGCTTTCACCCCGTTTATAAAGCAGTGAGATATCAATTCCCTGTCGGCTCTGTGCAAATTCATCTTTTAATTCTTCATAAATATATTTAACTCTGATGGGGACTCGAAACCCCAGGAGCCAGGGGTTAGACCATTTGACATACAAATTCCAAGGCAAAAAGGACATCTTTTGTTCGACTCTCACACCAATCTGGCCGCCGATTTCCATTCGATTTGTCGTTTTCCGAAGTAATCCCGGCAGCCATTTCCCTTCAAGTCCGATGATGGTTGCAGGGGGAGCACCGGTCCCTAGTGCGGAAGCTTCCTGACCAATACCAAAATCGAATTGAATACTTCGGGCATTATATTCGCGGACTTTAATTTTGATATTAACGATATTTTTATTTTCAACTGCTACCTCCGGATAAATCTCCACCGAACTGAACATTCCGGTAGAGAATATTCGTTGTTGTGATTTTTCAATTTTGGAGATATCGTAAAGCTCCGATGGTGCAATGATTAACTCTCGCCTGACATATTTTTCAGAGACCTTCTCAAGACCGCTAACCGTGATTGTGCCAATGTAATATGAATCGCCCTCCGAAATATTGATGCGAATATTGACTTCGTTGAGTTCTGTTTCAACTTCCTCTGCGATTGAATTAAGTAATTTTCCATTTTTTAGATACTCATTTTCCAATGCTTTTTTCCGCATGGTTAATTTGGCTGGATTGTAGTGATCTCCACTGTTGATATCCAGTATTTTCCCAATTTTCTTTTTTGTGAATAGATGGTTACCAAAAATTTGTATTGATTTAACAGAATAAACGGCACCTTCATCTACCGATACATAAACATCAATAAATTGTTCATCGACCACTTTGATCTCTGCTTCAATTGCAACATCGATATAGCCTTTGTATTGATAGAATGTTCTCAGAGATATGACATCCAATTTGAGGGCACGAGGGCTGTAAAGAGATTGTTTAAATATTCCCTTAGGTTTGAGCCGAATGATTTTGATCAGTGTCCTTTTTGAAAAAGATTTATTTCCTGAGATGATTATATCGGAGACGTATTGTTGATTTCCAGCAAATGCTATTGTAAATATCACAAATATCAGAAAGGTGAAGCGTCTGATTTTAATGGTGTGCATATCAGTAATTTATCTTGATCCTGTAATTCATATGAGGTAACCCATTTTGATCGAGTCTGCCGACGAGCGACATGTTATGGTTAATTCGATATCCAACTTCATATTCATTGGTGATCTGGTTTGAAAATACATCACTCCTTATGCTCATATAGAGATTGTGCGTTATATTTTTTTCGATGGAAATGTTCACATCTGCTTTGTTAAAATCCGTCAACAGTGCGCTGTCACTCTCAACCTGGAAGCGGTCAATTGGGCTATGCTGCGAAACGAATTGTTCAAACTCACTCTCAAGGTAATTTGAGAAGAGTGATTTGCCGGTTTCTCCAATAGCATAACCATTACTGCCTGTTCCACCGGTGATCAACAAGCGCAGGATTGCATCCTGCTCATCCGCGGTGATGAAATTCCCTGATTTTTCATTCCTTATTTCATAGGAAGGATCATTGAGATCTCCTTTAAAAAAGATGCGATATTCATTTCCATTTACAGAAGTGGTCGCCTCAACATCAACTGAGGGAACTGAAGAGGATGGGTCCAGGAAAATGACTCCGGTAGTATTGGTATATTCAGTGCCATTCAAAATAAATGTGCCATCGATAATGTTAATGGTTCCGGAGAACCGGAAGTCGTCTTCATCCAAACTGGTAATGGTGATATCCCCATCCATTTCAAAACCCTGGAGGAAGCTGTTTTCCATTCGAATCACGTTATCGAGAGGCACATGGATATCATAACCTAAAACAGGTCCCGTATGATATCCTTTGATTTTAAGGGTATTTTCACTATCAAAATTATCGGTGATCATGAATTCATTGGGTTTGGGAACAAATTGCCCCACGACCATTACGGTATCCCTGCCCGAGATGGTGATGTCGGCGTCTCCAATACCAATAAACTTGTTTTCGGAACTCTTGAGGAAAAGGTCATTCCCAGACAATGTTAAGTGGTAATCAGGTCTGAAGAAATAACTCATGTCCATATCACCTTCAATCCTAATATTAGGTTGATCATTTGGATTTGGTTTCTGGTTGGCACTGAAAAGTCTAAGGAGAACTCCTTTCACTGATTCCCATAGGCTGCTGTCATCCACCGCCCCTCGTGACATTCCATTAAGATATTTAATTGAGAGCTGGTTGTTATCTATAGTGGCGAATCCATCCAGATTGGTGAAACTATTATCCAGATTTAATACGCTGATTCTGCCATCACTCAGAACAATCTGGCCATTTCGTACAGGCTTTGCAATTGTACCTGTTAGTGATAGTTGCATGGCGAAATTCCCCGTGAGGGAATCAATTGATTCGATGTAGGGTTGTAAGAAATCGATAGCTTTTGCATTGCCTGTAATCATCAAATCCATAGGGTTGTTTTTAGCATTTTCCCGATCCTTCGTAATGAAATCAAAATTGACCGGCAGATAGCCCGTCACCGAGTAGTATCCATTCTCGAGGGTCGCTTTCACCGATTTAAAGTAGGCTTTTTGATCTTCGTAGACAAATGTCCCTGTGATGGAATCGCCTTTGATGCGGTCGAACACGGGTTGACTCAAAGAGAAGTTCCCAAGCATTTTCGGGCTGGCAGGACTCCCGCTGATTGAAAGATCGCCATTGATCACACCCCTGGTTTTACGACCCCATCTGAAATATCGATGAAATGTATCCAAATTGAAATCGTTCAGTTTACAAAGGATTCCAAGGGAATCATCTGCAGACAGAAAATTACGATCGGGGGCAGGGTCCAGTGAAATAATTCCCGCCATTGAAAGCTGACCATCATTTGAATCAAGTACAAGATCGCTGATGAGTAAGCGGTTATTTCTTAGAGAAAACTGACCCGCTAACTTGTCAAAATCGAGATTATCAAGCTTTCCATTTTTTATATCTATATTCGAAAAAAATCGGGGTTGATTTCCGGATCGGCTGAATTGAAAATTACCATTGGCGGTTCCCTGGAAAAGCTGATTAAAGCTGAAAAAATCATTCATCAACTGAATATCGAGATTATTGACATCTGCATTGAATTGATATGTTGTGAGATTTTTATATTCTCCGGATAAACCGATAGACCCTGCACCAATATTCAGCGTCGTGTTCCCCAAGGTGTACAGGTTCATGTTTTTACGAATTGTAAATTGATCCGTGTTGAAATCGAGACCGTTGAGATTTCCATACAGCGAGTCAACATTTACAACCCTCAGAGTATCTGAAATCCTGCCTGAAAAGGAGAGTAAATCACCTTCAGAATTGTGCCCTTCGATCTTTTTCAAATTGATCGTTCCATCAATTGCTGAAATAATAAATAGGACCCTATCGAATTTTTTGTTGACTAAATTGAGATCTTCAATAACTCCGCTGACATTGGCGATGGCTTTGTTTAAGGATGGCAGTGTGTAATCAATATCGCAAATCATTTTTCCCGTGGTTAACTCACCATAGCTGATCGAATCCGCCTTCACAAGTGCCTGAAGTTTTTCCAATTCGCCAGCCCTCAAATAATTAAATTCACCCTGACCTGTAGCCGTAACGCCGGGGACAAGCTGCATGAACTCATTTAGCGCAATATCCTGAACTTGAATTTTGCCTTTAATATTGATGTCCTGTGATGATGTCAAATCCAGATGTGAAATAATGCCGGAGTATTTATTACTGATGAAATTAAGGTCACCGATATTGGACAATTTGCCATCTTGATAGGATAGATTACCACTGACAGCATTAAATCGCAGTCTGTTGAATACGATATCTTTTAAATCAATTGCGGCATGAATTGACTGGAGCAGGTTTTGGCCTGTCAGATTTACTTCACCGCCAAAATTAGTATAAAGTGAGTCGGTGGCTACCGTTACACTATCAATATTACTCAGAACACTCCAAGCTCGAGTTCCCAGATCTATCCAGCCCGAAGATTTTAAACTACCGGTTTCGTACTCACAATAACTCGTATCGATTGAGAAAATATTATCAGCGAAATGACCAAGCCCATTCATATTTTTAATACTGAAGGCTCCATATTTTGTATCCCCACCAAACTCAAGATCCATTTTACCAAAGCCTGTTTTAGTTATTTGTAAATGAGATTGGGTGGTAAATAATTTTCCTGCGTAACGTGTATTAAAATTTAAAGGATTGATCTCGATGACATTACTGATCAGTTTTACTTGGGTACCGTCGAGGATGAGCATATCTTTTAAACGCTCAGTTTGCAAATCTGCGGTGTCGATATTTAGTGACAAACCGTAGGCTGTCGTAAGATTGCCTGACAAGTTCAATCGAAAGTCCGTCCCGTGGTAGTGGATGGATGAACGAGAAATTTTGAGGTGATTGATCGCAAACGCGAGTCTGGATTCAGGATTATTTCGTTTATAACCACCAAAATCCGTGGACAATAGGGTGTCCAGATCAAAACCGCAATCGAGAAGTGTGATTTTGTTAAAATAGAATTTTTGTAAGATGAGATCTTTTAGACTGATGTCCGCTGTACAGTCACCAACATAGCCCACAAATGTGGCACCTTTATGCAGTTCAATTTCTTTGAAATGAAAACCTCTCAAGAAATTTCCGGAGAAAGATTCGATTGAAATCTTTAGTCCGGATTCCTCGGGGAAAAGTGCGCTGGCTTTCTGTTCAATATCCCTGATGAAAAGGGACGGTTCCAATAAAAGCAGGGCAATGGTTCCTGTAATAATGAGAATTATAGAAAGAGATATTCCGGCGAACCATTTTCTTATTCGTTTTTGTGACATAGCAATTATACAAAATTACAGCTGTTTAGATTCCGGAAAAAAGAACGGACAGTATTACCTGTCCGTTCTTTGTCAATCGTGTGAGTTTCAGGAAAGATTATTTTTCGTCCACTACTTCAAAATCAGCATCCTCCACATTTCCATCACTCCCGGTTTCTGTTTTTGCAGAAGGTTCTGCCTGGGGCTCTCCTTCAGTTCCTTCCTGCTGGGATTGTTTATAGAGCGACTCGGAGATTTTACTCCAGCTCTTGTTTAAATCTTCCATTGCAGTTTTGATTGAGGAGGCATCCGTACCTTTGTTAGCTTCTTTTATTTTTTCGATTGCCGATTCAAGCGTCTTCTTATCATCATCAGAAAGTTTATCTCCCAGATCGGTGATTTGTTTTTCCGTTTGGTAGATCAATTGATCAGCTTGATTATGGGTTTCTACGGCATCTTTCTTTTCCGTATCTTCCTTTGAATGTTCCTCTGCATCCCGCTTCATCTTTTCAATTTCAGAATCAGAAAGACCACTTGAAGCTTCAATATGAATATTTTGCTCCTTACCGGTTGCTTTATCTTTCGCAGAAACATTCAGGATTCCATTGGCATCGATATCAAAAGTCACTTCAATTTGCGGGATCCCGCGTGGTGCGGGAGGGATACCATCGAGATGAAAGCGGCCCAGAGACTTATTGTCAAGTGCCATTTGGCGTTCACCCTGAAGTACATGAACTTCAACAGAAGGTTGACTATCTGCAGCTGTGGAAAAAACCTGGCTTTTCTTGGTGGGAATTGTGGTGTTAGCGTCGATCAAACGCGTAAATACTCCACCCAGAGTTTCAATGCCAAGTGACAGTGGCGTCACATCTAACAGTAAAATATCATCAACTTCTCCCGCAAGTACACCGCCCTGTATGGCAGCACCAATTGAAACGACTTCGTCGGGATTTACCCCTTTGTTGGGGGATTTTTTAAATATATCCTTTACAATTTCCTGAACTTTGGGGATTCTTGTCGATCCACCAACCAGAATCACTTCATCAATATCAGCAGGCTTTAGCCCTGCATCTTTGAGTGCATTCAGACAGGGCTTTTTGGTCCGCTCCAGCAGAGAGGAAATAAGACCCTCGAATTTTGCTCTTGTCAATGAGGTGTTGAGGTGCTTTGGACCGCTGGCATCTGCAGTGATAAAGGGCAGATTTACATCAGTTTGCTTATTGGAAGATAATTCACATTTCGCTTTTTCAGCAGCTTCACGCAAGCGTTGCAATGCCATTGGATCTGACCTTATATCGATCCCGTCAGTTTTTTTAAATTCATCGGCAAGCCATGTCACCAGCGCTTGATCAAAGTCATCACCTCCGAGGTGAGTATCACCATTTGTCGATTTAACTTCAAACACACCTTCACCCAGTTCAAGGATCGAGATATCAAAAGTCCCTCCGCCCAGATCGAATACCGCAATTTTCTCCTCCTTTTGTTTCTCAAGACCATAGGCGAGTGCAGCGGCAGTCGGCTCGTTGATGATCCTGCGAACATTAAGTCCCGCAATTTTCCCGGCGTCTTTAGTAGCCTGTCTCTGGTTGTCATTAAAGTATGCAGGTACCGTGATCACTGCATCAGTTACCTTTTCACCGAGATATTCTTCGGCGGTCTGTTTGAGTTTTTGCAGAACCATCGCACTGATTTCAGGAGGGTCGTAAGTTTTGTCTGAAATTTTTATTTTAACGGCACCATTTTTACCCGCAATGATCTTGTAGGGCATTTCCTTAATTTCAGCTCCAACTTCTTTAAACAGCCGGCCAATAAATCGTTTGGTCGAAAATACTGTATTTTCAGGATTCGTAACGGCCTGTCTCTTTGCAGGCTGTCCCACCAGTCTATCACCATCTTTTGTAAAAGCTACGACAGAGGGAGTTGTTCTTCCCCCCTCGCTGTTTGTGATGACTGTGGGACTTCCACCTTCCATTACCGATACACAGGAATTCGTTGTTCCAAGATCTATTCCAATGATTTTACCCATTTTTTCTCCAATTATTAACAAAATTTTTATTCAGATGACGCTATTTTATCAATAATAATGCCACCAAAGGGAGTGAGCCTTTTTGTCAGTGACGTTGGAAAATTAACTGTTGGACAGGACCCGGGGTCAGGTATTGAGGATTTTTTCCGTCGGATTTTTGGTGTTGCCGGATATTTGAGTGAAGACAAATTCACCCTTGACAGCCTTAATTGAAAGGGTTCCGGAATCGGTTATTTCCCCGTTGAGAAATTTTTCGGAGATAGCATTTTCAATTCGATTTTGGATGACGCGTCGCAAGGGTCTTGCTCCCCACTCTTTATGATTTCCTTCTGTAATAAGTAATTCCAGGGCACTTTTTGTTATGCGAAAGTCGATATTCCGTGATTTGAGATTAGCACGGATATCCGATAGTTGGAGGTCGACGATTCCGAAAAGATCTTCTTTACTCAATTGGCTGAAAACAATAATATCATCCAGGCGATTTAGAAACTCAGGTTTAAAAGTTCTTTTGACTTCAGCCATAATATCTTCGTTGAGTTTTTTATTTTCGGCATCTTCCTGGTTATTTTCAAAACCGAATGAAGTAGGACTGAAACTCTTTGTCCCGAGATTGGTTGTGAGAATGATAATCGTATTTCTAAAATCAATCTTTCTGCCATAACTGTCAGTGAGCTGGCCCTCATCCAGAACTTGTAATAGGATGTTATAAACATCTCTATGCGCTTTTTCAATCTCATCAAAGAGTACAACTGAATAAGGATGTCTGCGAACTCGCTCTGTCAGCTGCCCGCCCTCCTCGTATCCGACATATCCCGGAGGAGCACCAACAAGACGAGAAACATTATATCGTTCCATGTATTCTGACATATCGATACGGACAAGAGAATCTTCATTGTCAAAGAGATAACGAGCAAGTACTTTGGCAAGCTCAGTTTTTCCAACTCCTGTGGGGCCGAGAAATAGGAAGGATCCAATAGGGCGTTTTGGATTGCTGAATCCTGTTCTGGCTCTGCGGATGGATTTTGACAATTGGCTAATCGCTTCATATTGACCAACAATCCATTTTTTAAGTTCTTTGTCCATGCACAACAGGCGTTCGTTTTCACTTTCTTCCAATTTGTTTAGGGGAATCCCGGTAATAATAGAAACCACACCAGCAACATCATCTGGAGACACAATCGGTTGACTAACGCTCTTTTCCTCATCCCACTGAAACTGTAATTCTTTTTGTTTCTCCAGTAATTTTCGTTCTTTGTCTCTCAGCTCGGCGGCTTTCTCGAATTGCTGATGGCTAATGACCTGGTCCTTTTCACTACGGATTTCCTGAAGTTGTTTTTCAATCTTTACAATAAAATCAGGGACGAAAATATTGTTGATATGAACTCTCGACCCAACTTCGTCCATTACATCGATGGCCTTATCAGGTAAAAATTTATCACTGATATAACGGTCACTTAATTCAACACAGGCTTTCAGGCACTCATCAGAATATTCGATTTGATGGTGGGCTTCATATTTCTCTTTCAATCCAGACAGGATTTTTATGGATTCCTCTATCGAGGGTGGATTTACAATAATTTTCTGGAAACGTCTTTCGAGTGCACCATCTTTTTCCACATGACGTCGGTACTCATCCAGAGTAGTAGCGCCGATGACCTGAACTTCTCCCCGGGCAAGGGCGGGTTTCAGAAGATTAGCCGCATCCAGAGATCCTGATGCACTGCCGGCTCCCACCAATGTGTGCAGTTCATCGATGAAGATGATCACATCATTTGCGGATTCCAATTCTTTCATCAAAGACTGCATTCGTTCTTCGAATTGACCTCGATATTTAGTTCCTGCAATCAGGCCTGCCAAATCCAGGGCTTTCACTTTTTGTGACCATAAAATACGGGGTACGGATTTATTCAAAATTCGAAGAGCAAGGCCCTCTACGATTGCCGTTTTTCCAACTCCCGGTTCCCCGATGAGTACGGGGTTGTTCTTTTTTCTACGCGAAAGAATCTGGGCCACCCTTTCAATTTCAGCAGTCCGGCCGATGACGGGATCAAGTTTCCCTGAAGAGGCGAGCTTTGAGATATCCCGGCTGAATAAATCTAATGTAGGTGTAGCAGATTTCTGTTTTAGAGGAGCTTTACCCTTCGGTTGGGATGAACTTTTGATGTAACTTAAGAGCAATTCATAATCCAATGAAAAGGACTCGAGAATTTCTGCAATAATGCCATCGGTTTCACGGCTGATGGCTAGAAGCAAATGGATATCGTCAACGAGTTCATTGCCCATTAATTCAGCTTCGGTAACGGTATTTCGTAAAATCCTTTCAGCCCTACGCGTCAGAGGCAGATGTCCCAAAGTAATCGTATCTCCGATGGGTTTCGCTTTGGAATCAATCATTCTTCTTAAATCCGTGAGATTCACTCCAACAGAGGTCAACAGGTCGGAGGCTTTACCGGGTCCGCTTTTAATGACCCCGAGCAGCAAATGTTCGGATCCAATAAAACTCTGTCCGTAGCGAATGGCTTCGTCTTTTGCAAATTTCAGGATGATCTGAATTTTTTTTGAGTAGTTACTTTTCATTAATTCCTTCGTTAATGCTTAACATAATTTACCACAATCAAGAGATAAAACACTATCCGCAACATCCGTAACGGCAAGGTCGTGAGTTGCAATTAAAAAGGACTGTCCGAATTCATCCCTTAAACTTGTTATGAGTTTCAGCAGCAGGTCACTATTTCCCTGATCAAGATTGCCCGTAGGTTCATCTGCCAGCACTAATTTGGGAGAATTGATCAAGGCCCGCAAAAGGGCAACTCGCTGTTTTTCACCGCCTGAAATTTGTGATGGGTAATGAGCTGCCCTCTTTCCCAGCCCCATAAAATTTAACAGTTCAACACTATGATCGTGTGCTTTAGCAGGCAATGTGCCAATGAGAGTCTGTGGAATGAGCAGGTTTTCAAGCACGGTGAACTCAGGTAAGAGGTGGTGATATTGAAAAACAAAACCTAATTTACGGGCACGTATTGAGGACAGTTCCTGAGTTATATCCACCTCGATTCCATCTAATTCAATCAATCCGCTGTCATAGGCATCTATTAGGCCAAGAATATGCAGCAGGGTGGACTTTCCTGCTCCGCTGGAGCCCTTAATGACCACAATTTCTCCCTGATCGATTTCGAGACTGACTTCGTTGAGCACCGATATTGTTTCAGCCTTTGTGTGATAAGTTTTGACGATGTCTTTTGCTTTTAGAATCATTGTGTGCATTTTCTGCTGATACCAGCTTGGTAATTGATTTGTTTCAAAATATCAATTAAGGGTTAATCATTTTTTGCATATCACCGGATGTAATCAATCGCTTCGACGGGGTGAAGTTTAGCAGCTTTACGTGCAGGATATATCCCCGCGGCGAGTGTCAGGAGCATTGATACGCCAATGACCAGGAATATTTTTCCCGGCATTAGGATTAGCGGGAATTCTGCTAATGGGAAAGTTGACATAAAGGCTTTAAGAAGATGATAATGCTGTTCAGTCTGAACCATCAGCCAGGCCACTGCAGTGCCCAAAACTGCCCCGCTCAATCCTGTAATCAGTGATTGAGTGAAAAATATCAGAGCGATCTTGTTCTTTGTAAATCCAAGGGTTCTTAAAATGCCAATGCGGGAGATTTTCCGCATGACGGACATGCTCATGACACTCAAGAGATTAAACCCCGAGATAAAAACGATCATGAATCCAAAAATTGAATAGGCGATTTTTTCCAGGTGCATCGCAGATAATAAATCGCTGTAATTGTCTTCCCAGGTTGAATACCTCATTGCTTCGAATTCCTGTTGGAGCTGCTCCTCCAATGCAGGACTGAGTTCGACATCCAGTAAAAACTTTTCATCATTGCTTTGACGAAATACGGATTTTCCGATCTCGTAGGGGATTATTGCATAGTTGAGATCGAAATCCACCAATCCGCTTTCGAAAATATCGACGGTCTGTAGTCTCTTTTTTGGCGGGATTCCCGTTGTGAGACTGATGTCCAGTGGAGATACCAGACTTAACCATGTTGATTCATAGGCACTCAATCGTTCGGCCAAACCACTGCCAAGAATAATATTCTCATGAGGTGCATCCGTCATGGGAGTCAATTGTAAATGGGAAACCGAATAATCAGAGAAATTATCCACGGCTCTGATCTGTACCAGGCGATATAAGTCATCTTTCATTAAAACACCATTCCGATCAATTGCACGATAATAAGTAATTTGACTTTTCTCTAACAATGCAGCTAATTCTGCCTGTTTATTGTTAGTTGACTTGCCAAGATCTATGACGGCAGCTGATGAAAAATCCTTTAGTTTTTTGTAAATATCATTCTCCATCCCATCCATGATTGCAAATGTGAGGGTCACCACCAAAGTCCCCAGGAAAACTCCGCAGACAGGCAGGAAGACCGACAGGCTTATGCGGGAAGATGTTCCCTTACGAGTCGTAAATTTCCAGATAAATTTCCAGAATTTCATTCGTATCTCACGGCTTCTGACGGCTGTATTTTTTCTGCTTTCAAACAGGGAATATATGAGGCCACTAAAGAGAGCATTAATGCCACAGCCGGATAGATTGCTATGTTTTTAAAAGACCAATGCACAGGCAGATAATCCAGAAAATATACATTGGAAGAGAGCGCAATAAATTTAAGCTTCGCCTGTAAGAATAGAAATATCACAGATCCCAGAAGCCCTAATATTGCTCCCGCCAAACCGATTACAAGCCCTTCGGTCAAAAAGATATTTTTTATCTGACCGGAGCTGAAACCCATCGTTTTTAAAATACCGATGTCCCTGGTTTTTTCGCTGATAATCATCCACAGGGTACCGGAGAGGTTAAAAATCGCAACCAATGTTATAAAAATCATTACCAGTTTTATCGGTAGGTCATAGATGTTTAGCCAGCTGAACAGGGTCGCATGACGTTCGAACCAAGTCGTAGTGATATAGGGATAGCTCCCGATTTTTCCCAATACTTTATTATCGATCTCTTCAATTTTGTCTGGATGTTGAAAATTTGCGATGATTCCTGTTACGCCACTATCCGGTATAAAAAACTCCTGAGCGGTTGGGAGTGGGACAAAAGCGATTATTTTGTCATACTCAGAAAAGCCGGTTTTAATGATCCCCGTTACAAGGAACTGTCTTGCAGACAGAGAATTTTGAAAGATCGATTTTTCAAGATCAAATACGATGACCTTACTTCCAATTTGCAAATCCAGTTCAGTTGCTAATTTACTTCCTAAGATGAGATTATCATCTTCCAGGAGCTGCGACGAACCTTCTGTCAGAAACTCGTCTAAATGAAATATTGGTGTCAGTGATGAATTAGGGACACCATACAGAAGAATTCCTTCAGTGGAATTTTTTTTCCGCAGCATAGCTCGTTTTTCGACATAGGGTATGGCCATTTCTATATCCGGCATGGTGAGCAGAGAGTCTTTGAGCGTCAGAAATTCATCCCAGGTCATGTCGGGATCTTCGCTGCGGGCATATTTTTTAATACGGATGTGCCCATCAATATCCGATAATTTCTCCTGAATTTTAAGTGAAAAACCTGCAGAAAATGAAGATATAATATTTAAAGAAGCCACTCCGATCATCAGGCCGAAGACGCTTAAAAATGTCGTAAACGAGATGAATCCAAAGGTATGTTTCGAACGAAGATGCTTCAGAGCGATGTAGCGGATGATTGACAATTAATTTTTTTCCATAATCTTGAATAGTGACTGCCAGGTCAGATCAAACATTGCTATTCAGGAGATTAAAGCTCAATTTTTTTATTGATAGGGTATATCTGTACCTGTTCAATGGTTCGGGCCGAGGCCTTCTTGATGATAACTTTTCCGATGGGTAAGTAGAGATGTTCTCCACGATGTGGAATACGGCCGATTTCCTCCATTATATAACCGCCCAGTGTCTCGTAGTCTCCTTCGGGGATCATCTCACCGTATTTTTCATTAAAGACATCCCAATTTAGAGCAGTTCTTGCCACGATTGAGCCATCCTGCAGCCTTTCGGATTTATGTTCATCGGCATCGAATTCGTCCTCAAATTCTCCAAATAACTCCTCAAAAAGATCTTCTGCGGTTACCAACCCGGCTGTTCCACCGTGCTCATCAAGTACAATCGCCATGGCATGGTGTGCGGTTTGGAATTCTGACAGCGTATTTGTAACCAGTTTGGAGAAAGGAATATGTAATATAGGCTTTAAAATGTCCGCTATATTCTCCGGTTTTTTGAACATGTCATAAACATGTATAGCCCCGATAATATCGTCAAAATTACTATCGTAAACCGGTAGTTTCGAATGGCCGGAATCGATAAAGATCTGCAGTGCTTCTTCAAGTGTATTATTGATCGAAACAGCGGAAATATCGGTACGCGGTGTCATTGCATCCGAGACCACTGCCTCTCCAAAATCGAAAACATTAGAGATCATTTCCTGTTGATCGCGCTCCATTGTTTCGGGGTCGTCGATCTGTTCATAAACATGCTGCAGGTCATCCCTTTCGACCGCCAGTTCTTCTGCGCTGCTGATGGTTTTCGAATAGTTTATCCAGCCGGCTTTGTAGAGTAGAAAATTAATTGGATAGAATAAATAGCGCGTCGTAATCAGAATCGGAGCAAGGATTTTTAATCCCAGATTTGCGTGCTCACGAATAATCGTTTTGGGTAGAATTTCACCAAATAATAAAATAAATGATGTAATTAAAATAAGCAACACGGGGTAAGAAAAAAAACGCTGCAAATAAACTGTGGCAAATGAAGTGGCCAAAATACTCGAAAGATTGGTGCCAAACAAGATCGTGGCCAGATATTCTTCTTTTGCCTTTAAAATCGTATATCCAGCCTGCGCACCCGTACGATTCTGTTTTCTCCAAACCTTGAATTGCAGTTTGTTCGCAGTGATCAGAGCAATCTCTGCACTGGAAAAGATCGCTGAAAATATTAGACCGATAAGGGCTAAGTTTAAGGCGAGCATTTTGTGAAGATTTTTTTCATAAGACAGCCGAAAATTACCAGAAGCGACAATAGCAATCAAAGGAAACAGTTATGCCTTTGGTCGAAAAAATTACTGAAAAACAAAACATATATTCA
>CAZIYQ010000033.1:0-17702 GCA_964543505.1 uncultured bacterium
TGTCATTTCGAACGCAGTGAGAAATCGTAAAACCCCAATTAGGATTTCTCCATCGTTGCCCCTCACATTCGTTCGTGGCGGGTTTACCCGACAGTGAGGAACACTGGCGGGTGTGATCCAGATAAATACCAACACCGATGGTCGCTCTCTTTTCGTTATCATTAAACTCGAAAGTCCCCCTAAATTACAGTATGCCTGATCTAATAAAATTTCTTTCCGCCGCCAGTCTGCTGCTTATGCTCATTCTGCCTGTAAGCTGCAACTCCTGCAGCAATCCGACCTCGTCTAAAGTAGTCCCCGGTTGTATGGATCCGGCTGCGCTGAACTATAATCCACTGGCTACTGAAGATGACGGCAGCTGTAGCTATGTTACGGTGCCGCCCCCGGAAGATTTTTTTGCTTTCAATCAGTCTCTGTTACAGGCATTTTATTTTATCGCGGATGCCGTGATCAATGATATCCCACTGGATACGCTGGACTGGATCGGTGCTTTCAAGGGCAGTAAATGTGTAGGAGCTAAGCGCTGGGCCGGATCTTTTACCGACTTGCCGGTTTTTGGAGACGATGGTAATCCGGAAACAGCGGGTTATATGTTGGCAGGAGAGATTCCCGATTATATTATTTACGATGCTTCGGCCAATGCCTATTACTCAGCAGCTGCCTCTGAACAAAACCCCTGGTTCAATAATGATATCGTGAACATTGCTCTGCTGTGGGTCATCACAGGTTGCACCGACCCGTTTGCGGAAAACTACAATGCCGACGCCACGAGTGATGACGGCAGCTGTAGCTACCCAGACGGCCCTCATTTTGTCGTACAGATAGACAATACGGGTGAATCGCATTTGATCGTGATCAAAACTTCCGTCAGTACCCTGCAGACTGGCGATGAGATCGGCCTATTCGATGACCAGGGTCTCACCAACTCCGGGGATTGTTCCAACACAACCAGTGAGCTGCTCGTGGCTGCAGGTGAATGGATAGGTGAGCAGTTGAATCTGTCGGCAATCGGATCGCTGGACAACTGCAGTTTAGGTGGGTTTCAGCTACCGGGTTATGTAGAAGGCAATCCCATCATTTTGCGGATCTGGCGCTCTTCCAGTCACACGATGTACAATACGAATTTTACACTGGAAAGCGGTGTCAGTACCTGGGGCGGACCACTTCCCTTGTCAGCCATATCAGAGATCACCCTGCTCCCCTGAAACAAACCGGGTCGCTAATGGGTCACATGGTCCAGAGCCGGCAATAGTGACTGGAGTAATTTTGTATCCAGCCGGCTCTCCCAAAGTCCTGCTATGCGAGCTGTAAGTGTGAGCAGCAGAAACATTCCTGTAACAGCGATGGCCAGACGCCTGGTATTCCAAAACGAACGTTTCACAGCCAGCATCTTATAATCGAGGGCATCCCGAACCGGGCAGACGGCGATGCATTCCAGGCAGCCGGTGCATTCCGGTGACAAGATTCTTTCTTTTGTGGATACGGGCAGATCAGCGGGGCAGGCTTTTGCACAGACACCGCAATCGGTGCAGGAGGTCTCATTCCGTCTGATCCCTGCCGGACTTACCGCAGAGAAGATTCCCATGAGTGCACCGTATGGACAGAGATATCGGCACCAGAAATTTTTAACGAGCAGTGAAAACAGTGCAAAGAGCAGCAAAACGGACCCGGCAAAGAGACTCATATCCGTAAAAAAACGCAGCATCTTAACATCGGCCATTTGCCAATAAGGCGATGCAAAAAAGGCCTCCAGATCATGAACATCCATTTGCAGGGCTGCAAAGACGAAAAAGGCCAAAAGCAAATATTTAAGACTCCGGAGTGGAATATCGATAAATTTGTAAAGGGAATAATTCCGGCCAAAAAGTCTTCTGCCAAAACGGTACAGCCATTCCGAGAGTGTCCCTACCGGACAAACCCAGCTGCAAAAGGATTTTCGAAACAGCCATGAGACCAGTACGGCAAACCCGAGAATGACCATTCCTGCAGGATGTATCAGGTCCCAGAGACCCGTGAGGAAAAAATGTTTCCAGGCCATCAGCGAGCCAATGGGAAGAAAGCCGTCCACACCA
Organism: uncultured bacterium; assembly: GCA_964543505.1. Classification (GTDB taxonomy): domain Bacteria; phylum Fidelibacterota; class Marinisomatia; order SCGC-AAA003-L08; family JACNLC01; genus JAADGM01. Next base: position 2,073 of record CAZIYQ010000033.1, read on the forward strand.
TTGGGTCTGGGAATAAAGCTCCCACCCATTTGAGCAACCTGTGCCAACCAGAAATAATATTGAATTCCCATCATCAGCGTCAAAATGAAGAAGGCCAATTGAACCCGGTTACGAAGCTTCCAGCTCGCCGGTGATGGTTTTCGCCTGGGCCGTGCCTTGCCTGCCGGTATTCTATTTTTCAAGAGCTTTAACCAAGGGACCACTCTGTTCCTTCCTTACCCAGCGGCACCGATACGAATACGATGGGGCTGTTACTGCAAGCTGATTTCAAGAGATAATTGTGAAGATGTGCCAAACACACCCATGGGGATCACGGCATAATCGATGCGCGTTTTCCCAAAAGAATCCAGTTTGATGGCGATTCCGGCACCAAAAGTAAGGGCTTCATTCACATGATTGAGGCGATAACCACAACGCAGGTACAGACTCTCTCTAAAGCCGTATTCCAGGCCGAGGCCCAAATACTCCGGACTATCGTTCGGGTGGACGGCATCCATGGCAAAAGTAAGCTGATTTTCACCACCCTCAAGAACAGCGTTCTCGTCACCTATCAGTGTGCAGCCGACTCCAATTCGGATCAGCAAAGGCAGCGGCCAGGACTGTGTTTTGAGATTGGCATCCGTGGAGTAATTCCCATCTGAATTATCATCGATATCCGCGGGCTGCAGCAGATCGCGGCCGGTGTAGCTTAATTCTCCGCCGAAATTAGAGAGGGAGATACCGATACGCGTGCCATAGAAATCTGTGCGCAGGATGGATCCCAGATCGAAAGCGACTGTGCCGGCGGTCTCATTATAGGCGGAAAGGCGAATATATTTTAAGGTGAGGCCATAGGAAAACCGATCACTGAGGCGTGCGGCAAAACTGGCGCCCACGGCGAGATCCAGCGTGGAATAATAAATCCCGGTCCCGCCCGGCTGATTGACGGTTGTGACTTCCTTTTCTCCCATGGTCAGAGCAGATACGAAGAAACCGACAGTCTGTCTTTCACCCCGGGGCAGTGCGATGTTCAGGTATTCGTGTTTAATATCCAATACCCAGGGGTTGTGATAGAGTGAAACGGAAGGATGCCGCTGATTTACCAGTCCGGCAGGATTCCAATATGAGGCAGAACCATCATCTGCCAGAGCAACATAACTGCCGCCCATCCCTAATGCACGGGCGCCGACACCGAGTTTTAAAAATTGCGCTGTAGTCGTGCCGACTTTGTCAAATTCAGCAAAAATGAGTGTGCTGCAGAGGCCGATCAGAATTAATATTTTTTTCATCGTATTACCAAAAACCTTCCTTTTGCACTGTGTCCATCGGTGGTTGTGGCATTAAATAAATAGGTCCCCGGTGCAATGAACTGGTCATTACGGGTTCGCATATTCCAGAATTCGCAGCCGGTGGGCGCAGCGTGATCCACTGTGGCGATATGCTCTCCGGCGAGCGTATAAATTTTAATCGTACATCGATCCGGCAAATTTCGGAACTGCAGTTTTTTACCATATTCGCTGGATTCCCAGGCATTCGTAACCACATAGGGATCGGGGACAACCCTCAAATCTTTCAGTGGATTGTCATTGCCCAAAGCTATTGGATCGCCACCTTTTGTCGTGCCAAAACGGTATGAGATATCGTCCCGAAAAGGCTTATAAGTCAGTATGGTGAATTCATCCCCATCTGAGGGTGCGACCGCATCAATGATCTCCAAATCTCCGCCTGCGGTAAAGGAAGTATCGGGTTTGTTATTCGTGAACAGGAGCATGTAATTCGGGATTGTATCGCCCACTGCGGTAGTATCAATTTTCTCAAGGATGAAAAAATCCACATGTTTTTCATACCAGCCGGGACTGCCGTGCAAATATCCCAGACCGCCGGGTTCAAGGTCCCAACCGAGGGGACTGTAATACAAGCTGCGGTATTCCGGAGGTGCCGGGATGGCGTATTCGCACAAAGTCGTACTCGAAGAGACATCTACAGGATTGACCGGGTCGGCAATATTTTCGACGCGAATCGGCACATGCTGGGTTTCACTCTGATAATTGCCAATAAAGGCATCAAACCAGCGGACATCCGAACCACCATTATAATCTACGATGATCTTCCAGTCGTCAAAAGTGGAGACATCCCCCTGGATCATCTGATTTCCGGATGCAGGGTCGATACTCTGATAACGCCAGTCGAAGGTGCAGGTATCCGCGGACACTTTGGTCCATCCCAATGATTTAACACCCGATGGGGAATTCTGTATTTTTAGTCTCATGCCGTCCACTACCGGAAGATTATCCCCTGATTCATCCGACAGAGGATGATCGCGAAACAAAGTATCCATTGAGGTTGTGTCAATCAGCGTGAAGACGTTGCCATAAGTGGTGTCCGGTCCGTCGATGGATAGGATCCCTTCCAGATTGAAGGTAATCAAATAGCCGTGATCTGTGATTTTATCGGGATCGACGATTTCCACACTCACCGTTCCATCGCAGTTCCCGCCGATGGGTTCCAGATCCCCATCAGGAACAATAGGTTCGGATAAATTATTTGCCAGAACACCCGGCACTGCAGAAACCGTGTGCTGCTCGAAGGTAGAAGCCCCCAGTGGATAGAGATAGGACTGCTCAAGACTGTCCGGGTTCTGATTGCCCCGGTCGTAGGCGGAGACGCAGTACCAGTATTCCAGGCCATCCACTAGATTGGAGTCCACAAAAGTGTGACGAAGGCCGGTGTTGTATCCCAGATGCTGGGGATAGGCAGGGTCAGTGCCTTCCACATCGTCAATCTTATCAAAAATCGCAATCGGCACATAACCGGCCACATTGCCATAAACATCCGTGATCGGATTACCCCAGGAATTTCCCTGATCCGTACTGCGGAAAATCTTGTAACCCTCAAAATCATGAACCCCGGTCAGCACATCTACGGTGCTTTCAGAGGGCTCCGAATCCCAGAAAAGCGTAACTTTTTCAGCAGCGGGTACCGCGCTGACAACAGGTGGATCAGGAGGTCCCGATCCCTGATAGTAGAGCCGAACCATTTCGTTGGCGATGCGTACATTCTGCATGAGATCGGTAGTGTCCGGCTGCATGGGTTGTGTGCCTGCATCCCCCATGATCAACCCCATTGACAATCTGACCATGGAATCAGCCGGAATACTAACAGGTCCGCAGGAAACGAGAAAATTGATAGCATCACCGCCGAGTTCAACGCCGCTTTCTTCATCCAGCCAAACGGGATAAAAAGCCTCCAGGGAGTCGGGAGCTGTGGAATCGAGATGCAGGTCAGTTCCGTGAAAGTAAAAAGACGGATCCACAAGATTGGTGTCGGTGGGGTCACTGGTCATCAAAGCCCAGATCTTCTCATCCGTATCCGGTGTGACACCGCGGCTGAAATGATGAAAATCCGTAATACCGATCTCGCCAGGGGTCTCATAGATCCGCAATCCCACCATACCCAGGGGGTCGTTGTTCTCTGACCAGGTTCCGCTGGGCTGGTTATCGACATCGTAAACATAGACTAGGTCACGGGTTCCGTCACCATCCGAATCAATGAAGTTGAGATAATCATGATTGTCAAAATCCGGCCGGAATTTGACAATAAAGCCCAGGGACAGATCTTCGAGATTAGCACCGCTGGTATTATAAATATTGAACTCCCAGAAAACCACATCCTCCGCATAGGGTCGGCCGTAGCTGTAAGCGGTTTGCTCAACTTCGATCCCAACGCGCCCTTGAGTATTGTAATCATCATTAAAAATACAGAAGGCATCCCGGTCAGAGGTAAATTCACCCCAACGTTCCACCAAGGTATCCGGAAAATCCGGATTGGTAACATCAACCCTGAAATAACCCGGCCAGTAACGGTCCTCCGTATCCATCCAGTAGCCGGAGTCGTCATAATAACCCAGGGGCCAGGTTTCTCTGAAATCACTGGAGGCCATGAACGGCGTATCATCCGAGGCCGCCTTTATTTCTCCGGAGAACTGTCGGCCAAAGGCATCATCCAGCGGGAGCCAGTCCTCCACCCGTGTCATGGACTGGGTCAATGTTTCGATGACATTTGTATCATTCACGGCGACTACCAAACCCAGTCCGAAGGCATATTGTCTGATCGGATCGGCATTTCTCGGCCAATGGGCGGCGTTGGTAAACCAGACGTGAAAATTCGCCAGATCACCGAAGTTATCCGTATTCACCTGCAGCTGACCCTTGTCGAGGACGCCAACAGCTTTGGGTGAAGCAGTCTGAGATCTGGATAACTGATCCAATTCAGCCTCCGAATGACAGCGGTGACAGAGGTCATCCCCCTGGCTCATCGTCCCTAAGCACAGCATCAGTGCTGTAAAAAGTATCGGTTCTGTAATTTTATGAAATCGCATTTTCCTCATCAGTCCCAAATATTTAAAATTCAACGGAAGCTCCTAATTTGATAGTCCGTCCCCGACCCACAGAAGAAGGATTATGATCTGCATCCAGTGAGGAACCGACGGATCCCTGTGACCCGGAATCGAAAGGTTTCCCCGTAATCGAAAAAACCCGCAGTACATTTTTGTGATCTGTGAGATTGGTAACTTCCATGAAAATAGTGACCAGCCCGCTTTTCAGCGCCATCCTCTTTTTGACCCGCAGGTCCGCCGAATAGGTCCAGGGCATGCGGGCGGAATTGATCTCTACACGAACACTGGGGTCCACGTAGGGCGTATAGGGCAGACCGCTGGCAGCCGTGAACAGCAGATTAGCCGTCAAATTGTTCAGCAGTGATCCCGATGTGTGCGGTGGAGTAATGAGATTCAGGTCCAGAGAAATGTCATGACGCTGATCAAAATCGAGATAAAACTCTTCATGAGGGACTTCTTCCAGAAAATAAGCCGAAAAATATCCGCTTAAGGGTGTGGAGTTATTCCCCTTTGCGATGGAAAGCGTGTAATTCAGTGAACCACTCAGCAGACCGCTATGGCGTTTGCGGATGGAGATATCAATCCCCTTCACGCTGGCATAGTCCGTATTTTCATAGACCACATATTGCTCGGAGAGATAGCGGATCTGTACAGTGGAAAGCAGATCCCGGATGTCTTTCATCCAGGCCGTAATCTCAAAGGCGATATTCTGTGAAAGCGATTGTTTCAGCCCGGTTTCGAAGGAGACTGTTTTCTGGGCTCTGACTCTTGGGTTACCCAGCAACGGCAGTGAAGCACTCACGTCTTTTCGGGCGTTATAGGTGATGGCATTAAAGTCCGGCGACTGGAAAAAATGCCCGTACGAAAAGTGAAAAACACTCTCGTCCGACAATGGGTAGGCAATCCCGATACGCGGGCTCCAGCGTGATTCAGCCGGAACATCCAGTATGGGAGCAGGAACATAAACTCCTGCGTCGGGATCCCAGATCACAAAATGCTGCACGTCCTGCCACATTCCGGTTGCGGGATTAAGGTAATCGTAGCGGATGCCAAGATTCACATTCATATATTCCAGCTCGAATTTATTCTGAAGATAGAAGGATGCTTCAGTGGGTGTGAAAGTGCTGTCATCCTTAAAATTGACACCGCCCACCCAGGGTTCTTCCAAATGGAAAACATCCAAATGATGGCGGGTAATCGTAAAACCCGATTTTAACTGACTGTTGCCTGTGGTCTGCAGTGTCAAATCGTATTTCAGCTGATCAGACCGACTCTTGTTGTCCGTATAAACTCCCTGATCGCCCGAGGAATAAAAGTAAACGGATTCGTCTGTCTGAGGTTTGCTGTATTCTTCTGGTGTTAGACTGCCCACAGCCGTATGAGTCCCCACTTTGAAACGGGAAAAGGATAGTGAATGATAAAAAGATTGGGAAGTGGTCTGTGTCAATTTCAGCATTAGTCGGTCATTGGTTTTCAGGGTATGTGCCTGGTGCAGGGGACGGTATTTCCAGGGATGCGAATAATTCTGATACAGATGCCCTGTTGTCTGCAGGTCTGCAAGCAGTTTCAACTTGGGCGTCAAATGGGCTGAAAGTGTCAGCTGATTGTCCTGCAGGATGCTGATGCCGTTCGGTAAAGGATTGTCGAGTACCTCATAATAAAATGATGAAAACCAGTTTACAATCGAATGAGGGATCTGCCCGCTGAGGTTCAGGTTCAGAGATCCAGAGATGGGTAGATTCAGAAGGGGAATGGCGGGTTTTACTGCCGAAGAGGGCGAATCATCCAAATATGTAAAGAGATGGTCTTGTAAATCCACATGCTGATAAGATGAATCGTTCACATCAGTAAAGTAAAATCGTGAATGGTAGGGGTACTCATTGAGTCGATCGCTCAGCAGTTCCAGTTTACCTTTGAAATCAGAGCTTCCCTCTTTGGTGACCAGATTGACCACTGCTGACATGGCCTGGCCGTACTCTGCATTAAAGGTACCGCTGATGATGCTCATTTCCTGAATCGTATTTTGATTCACCGTTCCCGAGAAATCTCCGCTCATGGGGTCTTCCACCACCACGCCGTTGATCATGTAAAGGATCTCTCTTGTTCGGCCGCCGCGGACATGAATGCCACCATCAGAATCAGTTGTGAATCCGGCACTGGTAGCCAGCACGTCCTTGAAATCGTGAACCGGCATATCGATGATCTCCTCAGCGCTGAGTACGGATATCTTTGACGTGACATCTTTGCGGATGAGCGGTCTTTCGGCGGTTACAATAACGGTTTTATCGGAGTCCAGAATGGATACATCCAGTTCCGCATTCAGTTTGGTCGTGTGATCAGACATTATTCGTACACCCTGCTGAATGAGAGTTTTGTAGCCGATGCTGGAGAATTGCACATCATAGGTTCCCGGTGGAATGTTCAGGATGTAATAGTTCCCATCTTCATCTGTAGCAGTTCCGAGGTCGGTGGACGCTATCATGATATTTACACCAATCAGCGATTCACCCTGATCGTTTTTTACGATCCCGGATAATTTTCCTCCTATACCGGCAGTCAGGAGCGAAAATATCCCTGCCATCAATAGTATGATTTTAATTATTTTCATGAGTGTTTGGCAGCCGATGCGGACAAGAAGCCGCATCGGCTGCCTTAGATTATTTGAGTAGCATTATTTTTTGAATAGCAGTTTCGGTACTCGTATTAACTCTCACGAGGTAAGTACCGCTGGCCTCTTGAGAGGCATTCCAGACAACGGAATTCGAACCGGCGGGTTGAACCCCTGTCACGAGAGTCTTGACCTGTCTGCCCTGCAAGTCGTAAACAGAGATGCTGACGGGTCCATCTGCAGTGAGGGTGTAATTTATTCTCGTCTGTGGATTGAACGGATTTGGGAAAGCAGTCAGGGAGATGTTGTCAGGCTGAAATCCCAGAGTAGCTCCAACACCGTTGCCGTGCCAATCTGCAATGATGCTGCTGACAACTTCAACAGTGCCGCTGTAGGGCAGGCTGATGGCGGAAACTCCTGTTGAAGCCTGTGTGGAATACAGCAAAACAGTCTGCTGATTATAGTCCAAATTCCATCCGTTTGGCAGCTGGACCGCCGAGAGATCAAAATTACCCTCTACTCCAAGTTGAACACCTGCCATATCACCGTTTGCGGTAATGCGGACAGCCTCATCGTGCACATCTACGGAAGCGCTTGTGACAGGAGTTCCGGAATTGATCCTGCCCAGGATAAGAGAGACCATGCTCACGATATCAAGGATATCTATGGCGCCGTCCAAGTTAATATCTCCGGCTTGCATCTGATAGTCATCAGGTGTCGTGTTGCCCATGATGATAGAAACCACAGTCACGACATCGAGAATGTCAACGACACCATCAGAATTGAGATCACCGTAAAGAATAGGCTGTGCTGAACCGAGAACCGAGAAATTATCAAAATATCCGGGGATACCCGTATCGCTCATCTGGAATGAGAAAACTCCGTAATAGCCGCTTAACGTACGGCTGTCGGAATCATCAATAAAGGGTCCTCCAACCATTTCGCCGTCAAAATATACGCTGTAACTGACGGTGCTGTCTGCCAGGGTTTCGACATCAAGCCCCATATTGTGCCAGCCATCACCATCGTAGAGACCGGTGGCATCGATAGAGTGAGAAAATGAATACTGGAAAGTTTCCATGTCGAAATCGTTATTGTACAGACGCAGGCGATTGTCAGCATCAAAGTCTGCAACCAGTTTTACGTAATAGTTGGCCGCAGAGTCGGCATAGGCAACGATGCCCGTATAAGCAGAACCCCCGGGGTTGTTGCTGTAGCAATAAACATCGGCCTGGACGGTGTAGTTCTGATCTGAAAGGTTTCCTGCAGCAGAGAATGCCGCTCCCGTGTAGGAACCATCTGCATCCTGCAGAAAGCCAACATAATCGCCACCGTTACCTAAAGGCACAGGTGCATCGGAGTTGTTGATTCCTTCGATGAGTTCTTCGTCGGGCCAGAATTCAAACCAGTTATCGGCAGGGAATCCGCTTTCAAAATCATCCTGGAAAAGATAATCATCCGGAGGCGCGGGAGTGGTCACAACGATATTATCGTAATATCCCGGGATACCGATGTCACTCATCTGGAATGAAAAAACGCCATAGGAACCACTGATCATGTGACCGTCACTGTCATCGATGAAAGGACCGCCTACCCATTGACTGTCGAAATAGACGGTATAACTGACAGTGCTGTCTGCGAGCGTTTCGATTTCGAGCGACATGTTGTGCCAGCCGTCTTCCGTGTACAAGCCCGTGGCATCGATGCTGTTTGAAAATGAATACTGGAAGGTCTGCATATCAAACACATTGTTGTAAAGGCGCAGACGATTGTCCCCATCAAAATCAGCCACGAGTTTCACATAATAGTTTTGTGAGGAATCTGCATAGGCCACGATTCCCGTGTAGGCGGAACCGCCGGGATTATTAACATAACAGTACACATCTGCGGTAATGGTGTAGTTCTGAGAACTAACATCACCGGCGACTGCCAGGGCTGCACCGGTATAGGTTCCATCTGCATCCTGAAGGTATCCGGCATATCCGCCTCCGTTTTCAAGAGGTGTGGGCAGCGTTGCCATATCCACGGCCTGGATACCCTCCTCTTCTGCCCAGAACAACTGCCACTCATCAGATGGGACTCCCGCTTCGAAGTCGTCTGAAAAGATGACGGTTTGAGCCGGTAATAAAACAACGCAGGTCAAAAATATCAATATGGGTTTCAGTTTTAGATTCATAATTATCCTCTTATTAGTTAACTAATGAATTGATGTATTAATTTCTCCAGGTCCTCATCGCGAATGGAGCTCTGATTATCACCAAACAGAAGTAATCCGTGAAAAATACCGCCTACAGCTTTCATTAAAATATCGGGGGCAAGATTCACAAATTCACCCTCTCCGATCCCTTCACTCAAGATGGATTCGATCTCATGGTAAATATGATTTTGATAGGTCTCCCAGCTGTCAGATTTGATGATAGGATATATCTGAGGGACCTTGAATAAAAACTTATAAAGATCAGGGTTCTGCTGTACGGCGAGAAAGAGAATTTTCAGAATGTTGAACAATTTTTTGGGGGATGAGTCCCCCTTCAAATCTGCTTCAGAAATTCTTTGCCACAAGGTTTTCCAGCCATTCAGTAGAATTGTTTTGATCACATCTTCTTTAGAAGGGAAATAATGATACAGAGTTGCCTTTCCGAATCCCGATGCTTTGGCAATTTCGTCCATGGTGATCCCTTCTATACCTTTGGATCGGTACACAGAAAGTGTTCCATCGACAATTCTTGCCTGCCGGGTTTTACGTTCTTCTAACTGTCTTTCACTCAGTGCCATATATTGTATGCTTTCCTATTCGAATCAGCGGTCGAATATTAAAACACTCATTCAAATTGAACCAATAAAAATATAGAGAATATTATCCTCTTTTAATTATTTTAATCCAAAAGAGCATCAATTGGGATGTGTTCTGCCGGGACACCAGTTGGGTGGGGAATTATTTGGTGCAGTGATTTAGATTGGGATGTGGTTCAGATCCATGCGTAGCGGGTCGCCTGTCTGCATTTCATAAAACCGTTTCAGTCCGTCTTTCTGCTGTCCCCAGAGCAGTTGATCAGTTGCCTCTTGAACAGCACACCATTTATAATCAGTGTGTTCGGCCGAGAGAATGACATCAGAAGATGATACTCTCACGGCAAAGACCGGGATGAGGTTCATGCGATCCGGTTTAGCCTCATAATATTGATTGACCTGTTCCACGGTCCAGAGCTTTTCGGGCTGCAATCCGGTTTCTTCCCGGACCTCCCGCAGTGCGGTCCGAAAGGGTTTTTCCGGAGGCTCAATTTTTCCGGTGACGCATTGCCAAATCCCCGGATAAATTCGATCTTCAGCTCTTTTTAATAGCAGAAAGAGAGCTTCTTCTCCTTCCATTCGGAACACATGGCAATCGATAACCCTGACGGAGATGGTTGTCAAATCTCGTTTGCCTCAAACCGCGAAACGAAGGATTCGGCCCAGCTGTGGAAAGACCCCTGCAGTATTTGAGATCGGATCTGCGCCATCAGCGCAATGTAGAACCGTAAGTTATGTTCGGTGGCGATGCGAAGCCCCAGTATCTCTTCCGTGCGGAATAAATGATGCAGATAGGCTTTGGAATATTTCTCTGAGACCGGAGAGACTCCTGAGTCATCAATAGGGGTAAAATCATTTTTATATCTGGAATTGCGGATATTTAACTTTCCATCGAAGGTAAAGAGCTGAGCATTCCTGGCGTTCCGCGTGGGCATGACGCAGTCGAACATGTCAACACCCCGGGCAACGCATCTAACCAGATCAACCGGCGTGCCCACACCCATTAAATAGCGGGGTTTTTCTTTAGGGAGAAGATCGTTCATGACAGCCACGGTATCGAGCATGGCGGGTTTTGGTTCACCCACGGCGAGACCGCCAATGGCATAGGCATCCGCATCCAGCTCGGTCAGCTCGGATGAAGATCTTTTCCGCAACTCCGGGTCCGTTCCCCCCTGAATGATGGGCAAAAGGATCTGCGCATGACCATAGTGAGGCTCTGTTTTACGATAATGAAGCATCCCCCGTTTTGCCCAGCGGGTAGTGGTTTCGATGGCCTCCAGCCAGGTTTTATGATCAGCGTCACCCGGAGGACAAACATCCAGCATCATCATCAGGTCAGAACCTATGGAACGTTGTATATCGACAATGGATTCAGGAGTAAAATGATGTTTGGAACCATCCAGGTGAGATCGAAAAGTGACACCATCTTCAGTAATCTTGCGCAGGCCCGTCAGGCTGAAAATCTGGAATCCCCCTGAGTCGGTCAGGATTGCACCCGGCCAGGACATGAAACGATGAAGGCCGTCGGCAGCTTCTAATACTTGCGTACCGGGACGCAGAAATAAATGGTAGGTGTTGCTGAGTAGAATTCCGGATGGAAGATTGGCGATATCTTCTGATGACTGTGTTTTTACGGCACCATGCGTCCCCACGGGCATAAAAAATGGGGTAGCAAGTTGTCCGTGATCAGTAGTCAGCCATCCTGCCCTGGCTGCTGTTCGCTCACAGTTTTTCTCAATCGAAAAAATAGCCACAAGCTGATATTAAATAGACAACGTGTAGGGATCTATCTTGAGGATAAATTCATAGACAGGAGAGATAGATCGTCAATTCTATTCAGCTTTGGTTTTCTTTGGGGCGGCTTTTTTAGTTGCGGGCTTTTTGGCTTCACTTTTTTTGGCAGCAGGTTTTTTAGGAGCCGCCTTTTTTACTGTAGTTTTTTTAGGAGCAGCTTTTTTGGCCGTGGGTGTTTTTGCCGTTGTAGTCACTTTATCAGTGGTTTTTTTAGCAACGGGTTTCTTGGCTGTTGTCTTAGCGGCGGCCTCTTTAGCAGCAGTTTTTTTCTTTGTCTTAGCGGCCTGTTCAATAGCAACTTTCCTTTTTGCCTTCAGTCTCTCGTTACTCTTGCGATGTTTTTTATTTACCAAGCGTTTCTTTTTATTCATAAACTTCCTAATAATACGAATTAATTTATTTTTTAACTATCATAATTTATGGAATTTACCTTATTAAAAAATAGTGGTAACAATTAACACTGAGAAAGTCAGCTACTGAGAATAATTCTGAAAGATTTCTCCTGCTCAAGTAAGGATGGGTTTTTCTAAAAATCGAGGCCGATGGATAGATACCACATTCTGCGGGTTTTCTGAACTGGATTAATCTCCCAGGCATAATCCAATTGCCAGGGCATCCCCAAAAAGATGAAGCGCGGACCAAAGCCATAAGTCCAGATGAAATCCTGAGGATTTGAATCCCAGCTCTTCCCTTCCCACATTTGGGGTTTCGAGCCCGACCAGGCCATGCCAAAATCTGAGAAAAACACCATATTGATCTGGCCGATATACTTGATCGTGGGAAAATAATAAATCAGAAAGGGCAGTCGTATTTCGGCGTTGGCAACGACAGCCGTATTGCCATGCAGTTCATTGATCTGGGCACCCCTCACAGGCATTACATATTTTGTAAAATACATACCCTGCAGGACATCCTGATAATTGTTATAATCGGAATAGGGGTTCTCGCCGTAATAGTTGTTTTCCGATGAAAACAGCCATGGGACACCCCCGACCCTGAAGATATTCGCATTTTTACCATAGCTTTGTCCGGCATAAAGCCGACCTGCGAAACTTACCCCTGAAAACAATTTTTGATAATTTCTGACATCCAGACTGATGGTGCGAAAATCCAAACCCGTACCGGCAAATTCCGGGCTGAATTCGAAATTCGTGTAGAGGCGGGTTCCCGTGATGGGATATGTCTGGAACCAACGAGTATTATCCCAAACATAGCTGACATGCGGCACGAGAGTTTCCAAGGTCATCAGGATATCTTCGACATATTTTGTATCATTCGTGCCCGGTATTTGCTGTTGATAGATATCCGCTAATTCGACATAACTGCCCTCTATCCCGAATTCCAGGCGATTGAAACGGGAGAAAGGCGCCGAAGCCGATAAGCCGGTTCCCATTTGCCGCAATCTCTTAAGGTGAGAATTTCCGTATGAATCGATCCCCCAGTAGGATTCTGCGTTGTGGAAAAACACAAAATTATAGTCGATTTTTTTTGGGAGATAACTGTAGCTGAAGAAATAATCGGAATTTTTCAGTGAGATCTGCATTTCGGTCCCGAGGAATATGCGGTGATCGCCCAGCAGATCACTCCACAGGAAATAGGCCATTGCTTGAGGACTGTATTGAGTACTGAATGAATAATACCCTTGAATCAGATCAAGAGAAAATTTAGTTTTGTACGAATTGACGATAAATGACCCGCTGCTGTCTTTAATGGCTTCATCTGCAAGGACGGTCGGAAGTTTCAGGCTGTCGGTTTTGGCCGGTTTGCCATAATTTGTGAATATGTAATTATCGTATGAAACCGTCATATTGGCAACGTCCCGCTGGCTGGGCCGATGCAGTAATTCGGGAGGTGAGTATAATTTCCATTTTGCCGGTTCGACCTTGATATCTTTAGACAACAAATCAAGTGGATTTGACAGTGAGTAAATATCATAGCCACTTTTCTCAAAACCTGTAAAAATCAGCTTTGAATCATCTGAATTCCACGAAAGTTGGCTGATCCCTGTCAGTACATTTGTAATAGGTTTTGGTACCGCCAAGCTATCCTTCATCAGATAGACATTATTGATTCCCGATTCATCAGATATGAAGGCGATCGTGCTGCTGTCGTTTGAGTAGATTGGGTAGGATTCATTCGCTTCAGAATCCGTGAGGCGTTCGATCTGCCGGGTGTTGCGGTCTATTTTGTAGATATCCGTCTGTTCGATGCTTATCGAATCAGGATACTCCCCTTCCGTTATGTTCAGCGCGCTGCCTCTGTCAGAAACGAACAGGAGTGATTTGCCATCCCCGGACCAGGTGACCTGATCTTCGGAAAAATTGTCTGATGTGAGATTTGTCAAACTCTCGTCATCCAGATTGTAGAGATAAATATCGCTGTTTGACCCGTCATTGCCGACGAAAGCAACCTCGTTTAAAACCGGATTCCAGGCCGGTCGGAAAATACCTTCCATTTCGAGTTGGTATTTATGGGTTTTGCGGGATTTAATATCAACGATGAAAAGGGCATCGGATTTGCCACTTTTCGCCCCGAAGACCAGTTTTTCGCCATCGGGGGACCAGCTAAGGCCGGGTTTCAAAATATGCAGCTCCTCAAACTCAGCCGTGTTCTCACCCTGAATAAGCTTGCGGATGAATTTACCGTCTTCAGCAGCGATGAGATACATGCCGAAGCTCCCTGATTTGTTAGAAATGATGGCAATCCTGCTGCCATCCGGTGAGATCGCCGGTGAGATATTATAGGAATTTTCCAATTTTTCATGGTCAGTAAGCTGGTGGGCAATATCCGGCAGATTGTCTCTCCCGGCCACATCCGGCCAGTATTCTTTTTTTAGATATTTGTGCCACTTTTTGGAAAGTTCTTTCATGTCAACTCCCAGAGCCTGTTCGATACCCTTTTCCACACTGTTATTGCGCTTGATCTGATAAAATATTTCGGTGAAGGATTCTTCACCCCATTTTTGTGCAATGAAACGCCAGATGGACTGTCCGCCTCTGTACGATAGATATCCGTTCAGACGGTAGATATCCGGCAAGTCTCCTCCGTTGATGGCCAGGTCACGCATCCACATGTCTGAATTGGTGCTCCAGCCATCCGAAAGATATTCCGCCAGACCTTCGTTCATCCAGCCGGGGATCATGAATTTTATTTTACTCGTAATCAGATTCTGCAAGTTGCCACCGTAGATATTCTCATTGATAAAGGCATGCACCAGCTCATGATGAATGACATGTTTAAATTCCCGGTGTGACCCGTCATAGGGAACCACGACACGGTTTTTATACAGTTCTGTGACCCCGCCGATACCTTCATACATATAAGTGTCGAGAACATTGGTCTGCTGAAAATCGTTATGGGAGTTGTAAATGATGATCGACACGCGCTCGTTGAGCCCCCAGCCCATTCTTTTTGAAATGTTGTCGAAGGCGGACTCCGCTTCTTTGGCCACGAATTTGGCATGCCCTGCGCCGTCGTCGGTGAAGTAAATATCGAAATGCGCCGACTGAATATATTCCCAGTCAAATTTATCGTACTGTACGATATTCTGGCCAAACTGGCCGAAGATCAGGGTGAGGGAGATAATGAAGATCAGTGTGCGGATCGTTTTTTTCACGGAGCTATTACGCCTTAATTTGCTAAATGTTCTCTGAATTCCGAACCAAAACTAACAAAGATTGGCCAGACCGTGAAATAGGTTTGTTGAGATGCAAAAATCAGGCGCAGATGATCTTCAGAGAAATCAAGATGGGGCAAACAGGCATCAAGGTCTTCTTAAAAACAACGAACCATGGTTGGATACGAATCTGCATATTTCTCAAGAATGCGGGTGGCATGTTGCGTCATAATAAAAGGTAACCCTAATTACCCTTTACCTGGTAGCGAAAGTTCCATATTCACAGGAGTTGTTTGTTTCAAGAATTCTTTGATTTTAATCACCATTTTGCGTTGCAGTTGGAACGGGTCGAGTAGGTCAAACTATTGAGTCAGTTTTTCTTTTACTTCATTTGGGATTTTATCGGATTCCAGGATTCTTTGAAAAGGAGTCTTTGGTTGATCGTAG
>CAZIYQ010000034.1:0-16862 GCA_964543505.1 uncultured bacterium
TTTAAAAAATTATTTGGCCTATCTCCTTCATCAGTCCTTTCTGTGAAACATATATTAAATTAATCGAAACATATGTTAAAGTAATAAAAATATTTTAATGTATCTTTAACTATAATGGGATGATGTCTATTTGTGTTTTCTAATACTTTTTCTCATTTATTGAATAAAGCCGTTTTACTGTCCACTTGTATGGGTAAGCAATAAAGTTATAGTCTTCAATTCTTGCAGGAGATGTGTTATAAAATGGACTCCCAAAAGTCTAAGAATACTAAAATTCAAAGTTTTGATATGAATGGAGGGTCTCCTTCTCAGGAAATAAATGGATCAGGTGCAATTCAACCCCCATCCATCTCCCTCCCCAAAGGCGGCGGCGCCATTCGTGGCATTGGTGAAAAATTTGCTGCTAATCCGGTGACCGGTACAGGCTCGATGACAATTCCAATTGCCACCAGTCCCGGTCGGTCAGGCTTCGGACCACAGCTCTCGCTTTCGTACGACTCTGGTGCAGGTAACGGACCGTTTGGCTTTGGCTGGAACCTTTCCTTGCCGTCCATCACCCGAAAAACTGCTAAAGGCTTGCCGACATACCAGGATGCCGAGGAGTCCGACGTTTTCATTCTTTCAGGGGCCGAAGATCTGGTACCGGTCCTAAAAAAACAAGGCAATGACTGGGTAGCTGAAAACGTACCGGATAGGACTATTGGTATCAAGACCTACCGCATCAAACGCTACCGCCCCCGCATCGAAGGCTTATTTGCCCGCATCGAGCGCTGGACCAACATTGATGATTCCCACGATGTGCACTGGCGCTCTAGCTCCAAAGATAACATCCTCACCATCTACGGCAAGGGCCCCAACTCCCGCATATTCGATCCCGAAAATCCCAGCCGAATCTTCACCTGGTTGATCTGCGAGACCCGTGACGACAAAGGCAATGCCATTCTTTACGAATACAAACCGGAAGATGGCGCCGGTGTTGTCCTCTCACGTGCGCATGAGCGAAATCGTGGTGACAGTAATGACCCGCGGAGAACGGCCAACCGCTATCTCAAGCATATCCGTTACGGCAACCGTGTGCCCTTACTGGACAATACGGGGAAACGCCCATGCCTTCTGACCGGTCCGCAAATCAACAATGCTGATTGGATGTTCGAAGTCGTTCTCGATTACGGAGAGCATGATGCCAACACTCCAACGCCGGGTGACAATGGAACATGGGATTATCGCAACGATCCGTTCTCCTCATACCGCGCCGGATTCGAAGTACGCACGACACGGCTCTGCCAGCGCGTGCTGATGTTCCACCACTTCGACGGCGAGGCCGGTGTCGGCAATGATTGCTTTGTTCGTTCTACCGACTTCACATACTCCTATGAAAAGAATCCCAGTGATGTCCGCAATCCCATCTACTCATTTTTATTGAAAGTTACCCAGTCGGGCTACCGGCGGCACAACGGCGGTTATGTGAAGCGCAGCTTGCCGGCGGTCGAATACAAATACACCGAGCCTATCGTGCAGGACACAGTCCAGGACGTTGACGCCAAAAGCCTGGAAAACCTCCCCGTCGGGCTCGATGGCACGGCCTACCAATGGACGGATCTGCACGGCGAAGGCATCCCCGGCATTTTCACCGAGCAGGCTGGCGCTTGGTTTTACAAGCGCAATATCAGTCCCATCAGCGAGCAGCCGGTCGAATTTTCGCCAATGGAACAGGTTGGCCTCAAACCCAATGTCACCACGTCCGGCGGGCTGGCGCAGTTTATGGATCTGGCCGGTGACGGTGAACCGGATTTAGCAGTGATGGATGGCCCCATCCCTGGTTTTTACGAATATGACAACGGCGAAAGCTGGAAGCCATTCCGTCCATTCACATCGAAGCTCAACAGGGACACACGCGATCCCAATCTGAAGTTTGTTGATCTGAACGGCGATGGTCACGCCGACGTGCTGATCACCGAAGATGATGCCTTCGTTTGGCACGAATCACTCGCTGAAAAAGGTTTTGGCCCGGCTTATCGAGTTCATAAGACGTTGGATGAGGAGAAGGGTCCCAAGCTGGTTTTTGCCGATGGCACACAATCCATCTATCTCGCCGATCTCAGTGGGGATGGCCTCACCGATCTGGCGCGCATCCGCAACGGCGAAGTCTGCTATTGGCCCAATCTCGGTTACGGTCGTTTCGGCGCCAAGGTCACGATGGATTACTCGCCGCATTTCGATAATCCCGACTTATTCGACAACAAGCAAATCCGTTTGGCTGATATTGACGGCACCGGCACCACCGACATCATCTACATACACGGCGACGGCGTGCGCCTCTACTTCAACCAGTCCGGCAACAGTTGGAGCAAAGCCAAGGTTTTGGATGTTTTTCCGCGCGTGGATGATCTCGTAACCATCACACCGGTGGATTTGCTCGGCAACGGCACCGCGTGCCTGGTCTGGTCATCTCCGTTGCCCGGTGACTCACAGCGACAGATGCGCTACGTGGATCTGATGGGTGGAAAGAAACCTCACTTGCTTTTCAAGACCATCAATAATCTCGGTGCTGAAACCCATGTGCAGTACGCGTCTTCAAGCAAATTTTATCTGCAAGACAAATACGACGGCAAACCCTGGATTACCCACCTGCCCTTCCCGGTGCATGTTGTCGAGCGCGTTGAGACTTATGACCGCATCAGCCGAAACCGCTTTGTGACGCACTATGCCTACCATCATGGTTATTTTGATGGGATTGAGCGTGAGTTTCGGGGTTTCGGCATGGTCGAGCAATGGGATACTGAAGAATATGCTACTCTGGCTGCCGATGGCCTTCTGAACGATACCACAAATCTTGATCAATCATCGCATGTTCCACCAACGCTCACCCGTACCTGGTTCCACACTGGCGCATTCATAAAAGGGGGCAAAATCTCTAAACAGTTTGAACACGAATACTACCGTGAAGGGGATCCCAGCTTAGGAGAGGCAGGACTGACGGACGAACAACTTCAGGCCATGCTACTGGAAGACACAGTAATGCCTCACGGATTATCTGCGGATGAAGCACGTGAGGCATGCCGGGCATTGAAAGGCTCCATTCTACGGCAGGAAGTTTATGGCAAAGATGGCACTGAAGCCGAAGACCGTCCCTACCTGGTTTCGGAGCGAAATTATACGCTTAAACTCTTACAGCCACGTCATAAAAATAAACATGCCGTGTTCTTCACCCATCCACGCGAGACCATTGATTTTCACTACGAGCGCAAACTCTATGATGTTGGCGGTCGCATGTTAGCCGATCCCCGTGTCAGCCACACGATGACGCTGGATGTGGATGATTATGGCAATATCCTGCAATCCGTAGCCATTGGCTATGGCCGTCGCCGTGACGATGCTGATCCATTATTGAAAACACCTGACCGGAGCAAGCAGCGACAAATACACATCACTTACACCCAAAACGGTTATACAAATGCAATTCTGCAGGATGACGCCTATCGTTCACCCTTGCTGTGTGAGACTCGTACTTTTGAGTTACTCAAAATTTTTCCTGATTCAAGTTTACACGACGTGACCAATCTTTTTCGCTTTGATGAAATGCTTACCAAGGTTCAAGTTGCAGGCGATGGCAGCCACGATCTATCGTATGAGGACGTCGATGCTCTGGCTGCTATTGAAAATCACCCCTACCGGCGACTCGTCGAACACCTTCGAACCTACTTTCGCAGCAATAATCTGGCAGGGCGACTATCGCTCGGTCAGGTGCAATCTCTGGCCTTGCCGTATGAGAGCTGCAAGTTAGCCTTCACTCCAGGACTTATCACAAAAGCCTACAACGACCGCGTAACTGATTCCATGCTGGAACAGGACGGCCGATACGTACACAACGAAGGCGACGCCAACTGGTGGATCCCATCTGGCAAAGTTTTCTATTCGCCGTATTCGTCAGACACGGTGATACAGGAACTTAATTATGCCAGAGAACATTTCTATTTGCCCCTACGCTATCGCGATCCATTTTACACGGACTTTTTCAACACCGAAACACGTATCAGCTATGACAGCTATGATTTGCTGATTCAGGAAATCCGCGATGCCCTTGGCAACATGGTAACCGCCGGTGAGCGCGATACGGCGGGTAATCTCACAATTCAGGGAAACGATTACCGGGTTCTACAACCGGCATTGGTGATGGATCCGAACCGCAATCGGTCGACTGTTGCCTTTGATGCCCTTGGTATGGTGGTCGGTACGGCGATCATGGGCAAACCGGAAGAAAACTTAGGGGATTCTCTGCTGGGTTTCGAGCTGAATTTGACGGATGCGGTCATCGCTGCCCATTTGCAAAATCCGCTCAGCGATCCTCACAGCATTCTCCAAAGTGCTACTACCCGTCTGGTCTATGACCTGTTTGCTTTTAAACGCACGAAAGACCAGCCCGAACCGCAGCCAGCGGTAGTTTACACTATGGCCTGTGAAACCCATGTTTCAGATTTGCCGGCCGGACAGCAAACAAAGGTGCTGCACAGTTTTTCCTACTCCGATGGCTTTGGTAGGGAAATACAGAAAAAGATTCAAGCCGAGCCGGAAAAGATCAACGGTATCGCTGGTCCACCGCGCTGGGTTGGCAGCGGCTGGACTATTTTCAACAATAAGGGCAAGCCGGTACGCCAATACGAACCCTTTTTCAGCGACAATCATTTGTTCGAATTTGCCAAGATAGTCGGCGTCAGCCCCATCCTGTTTTACGATCCTATTGAGCGCGTGGTGGCGACCCTGCATCCGAACCATACCTGGGAAAAGGTAGTCTTTGACCCATGGCGGCAGGAGATATGGGATGTCAACGACACAGTATTACTTGATCCGCGTGTTGATGAGAACGTCAAAGGTTTCTTCCTCAAGACAGATGGCACTTCGCGATTACCGGCAGCCGAATACCTGCCAACCTGGTACGCATTACGAACGGATCCCGCATTAGCAGCCGAAGCCGCGGCAAAATGGCCCGATCCGAAAGTGTTAGCCGCGGAACAGAACGCAGCGACCAAAACAGCGGCACACGCCCACACCCCCACAACGGCCTATTTTGACACGCTGGGCCGCACGTTTCTAACTATGGCGCACAACGGCTTTGATGCTGCTACCGGAGACCCCATAAAATCCGCCACTCGCATTAATTTAGACATTGAAGACAATCAGCGTGAAGTGATTGACGCCCCGGGCCGTATTGTGATGCGCTACGACTATGATATGCTGGGCAGCCAGGTCCGCCAGGCAAGCATGGAAGCAGGAGAGCGTTGGACGCTGAATGATGTTACCGGTCAGCCCGTTTATGGTTGGGACAGCCGGGCGCACCGATTCCGAACTACCTACGACCAACTGCGACGACCGACTGGCTCCTACTTGCAAGAAGGCAGTGATCCCGAGCTGCTTGTTGGACGAACTTCGTATGGTGAAACCATGTCCAATCCGGAAGCTAATAATTTACGTGGACAGGTAGTGCAGGTGTATGACCAAGCTGGTGTGATGACCAGTGATTCGTACGATTTTAAAGGCAATCTCCTCGTCAGCCAACGCCAGCTCGCTCAGAATTACAAAACAACAGTAAACTGGTCAGGTGATGTACCGCTTGAAACTGAAATATTTATCAGCCGGACTCGATATGACGCGCTCAACAGACCGATTGCGTTAACGTCACCGGATAATAGCGTTGTTCGGCCCGGCTACAATGAAGCAAATCTTTTAGAGCGTATTGAAGCCAATTTGCGTGGCGCCTCCGATGCTACGCATTTCGTGACGAATATTGATTATGACGCCAAGGGTCAGCGCACAAGAATCGATTATACAACCCGGGATGGTCAAGGCATTTCAACGACGTATGAATATGACAGCGCAACTTTTCGTTTAATACATCTAAAAACCATTCGCAATGCATCAAGCTTTGATGGCACAGATCGTCCCGGTGAAGTACAAAACCTTTTTTACACCTATGATCCAATAGGCAACATTACGCACATCCGGGACGAAGCCCAGCAGACCATTTACTTCCGCAACAGGCGAGTTGAGCCGAGCAACGACTACATTTATGACGCCATTTATCGGCTAATTGAAGCCACTGGTAGAGAGCACCTGGGCCAAACCGGGGGCACCCCTAACTCGCCAGCGCCGCCCGATGCCTTCAACCAGTTTCACACTCGCCTGGACCACCCGGGAGACGGCAATGCCATGGGCGCTTACATTGAAAAATATGTGTATGACGCCGTGGGCAATTTTGGGGAAATGATCCACCGTGGCAGCGACCCGGCACACCCTGGCTGGACACGTACTTATGTCTACAACGAAACCAGCCAACTGGAAGGCGGCAAAAAGAACAACCGTTTGAGCAGCACGATGATTGGCGCCACCACCGAAAATTATAAATACGATGGCTTGGCCGGTTTGCATGGCAATATAACCTTTATGCCGCACCTGCCGTTGATGCAGTGGGACTACCGCGACCAGCTCCAGGCCACGGCGCAGCAGGTTGTAACCAGCGGCATACCAGAAACCACCTGGTATGTGTATGACGCTGGCGGACAGCGCGTACGCAAAGTGACGGAGCGACAGGCGGCAGCTGATGACGAACCAACGCGAAAAAAGGATCGAGTTTATCTTGGTGGATTTGAGATTTACCGTGAGTACAATGGCGACGGCTCCACAGTGACGCTGGAACGAGAAACATTACATATTATGTATGATAAACAGCGCATTGCACTGGTTGAAACCAAAACACGCGAGACGAGTTTTCTGGCACGTGCTCGGTCATTTCTTTTTTCGCCAGAAACATTGATACGCTACCAGTTTAGCAACCACCTCGGCTCGGCCAGTCTTGAATTGGATAACCAGGCGCAGATCATCTCCTACGAGGAGTACACGCCCTATGGCTGCACGTCGTACCAGGCAATGCGCAGCCAGACTGAGTCGCCCAAGCGTTACCGCTATACGGGCAAGGAGCGGGATGAAGAAAGTGGTTTAGACTACTACAGCGCAAGGTATTATGCGTCGTGGTTGGGGAGATGGTTAAGTGCGGATCCTATTGATATCAATGATGGGCTAAATCTATATGCGTATTCTCAGAGTAATCCCATAATATTTGTCGATGTAAATGGAAAAAAAAGTACCTTATACGAAAAGCTAAAACAGGAAAGAATACGTCTAATAAAAAAAAATGTACTCTCCCTGTCGGAGCAAGAATTTGTAGCCAAACGTTTACAAAAAGAAGAAATCGCAGAAAGAGTTTCATGGACAATCGATTTCGAATTATTGAATACTCTTAATGTAAGTCGTGAAGGGAAACCATTTCCCGATGAAATGAAAAAAGAAATAGTCACCATTAGGGTAAATGAATTTTTAAGTCAGTCAAAAGAAAAATATATAAAGCAAGCTATGAGTCGTTATCAAAAATATAGGAGTGAATCAAAAACTAAAGAAAGTAGGGAAGTCGCTGATAAAAAGGAGGAAACATCTGGAGGAGCACCTATAACTTCTGAAAAAGAAGAAAAAAGT
This sequence comes from uncultured bacterium, assembly GCA_964543505.1. GTDB lineage: Bacteria > Fidelibacterota > Marinisomatia > SCGC-AAA003-L08 > JACNLC01 > JAADGM01. Next base: position 7,525 of record CAZIYQ010000034.1, read on the forward strand.
GTAAGCCTTAAATTGTCCGATATCTTGGAAAGATTTCCTCAAAGTGGTAAATCCGCCACGCTTGATAAACTCTTGGAGAAAGTTAAACTTTTAGGCATTAGAATAGCTTTTATTGAAGGGGCAATACCTGAGGGAGATGTGGCAGTATATGATACAGAGCAAAATGCTGTATTTGTTGATAAAGCTACCATTAAATCGAAGAAATTTGCAGGTAACCAAATAAGAACCTTGTCTCATGAACTAACACATGCATTTCAAAATAAAGATGTTTTGATTAAAGCTATGGACAATATCAGAAACCCAACAAAGTAAAAAAGGACACTTAGCTGGAATTTGCAGTTACACACTATTTCAATCTGAATATCGTTTTTAATAGATCATATCAAGATACTGTCAAAAAACCATTCCAAGATATTAGCATTTGTAACCGTTTAGTTGTTGTTTCGATTACATTTTTCTCAAATACTGGCGTGCCGGAATCAGCCCTTGCTATTGTCATTCTTGGTTTTGTTATGACAATCGAAATAATTGAGGAAAGAAATGAATTCTGAGAACCTTCGCGCTATCTACCAGGCGCTCTGCGACAGTTATCATAAAGTAGATGACTTCCGTGCTAAACTACTCGGTTTTCTACCATTGGCTTTCGGCGCTGCTATTTTTGGTTTGCTTGATCCTGGTCAGGATGGTCTGGTAACACAAAACATAACTGAAATTGGTTTATTAGGCGCGCTGATCACCTTTGGCCTGCTTATCTATGAACTGAAAGGCATCCAAAAATGCACAGGCTTTATTCACTACGGTTCGGCCATTGAAAAAGAATTACTAGGAGATTCCAATCTTACAGGCATTTTTTCAGGGTTAAATAAAAGAGAACGAGGCTGGTGGTTTGCCACCGAACCGGTAGCATCCGCCGTCATCTATTCTACAGTATTGGCAGCTTGGATTTATGTCGCTTCTACATATCTGCATGTAATTAATGAAAAGGTGGTTTATTAAGGAAATGTATTTCTTACGGCATTCTTGGGATGTTTGACCCTGGTGGGGGTAATTGCATTTTGGCGGTTTTGTGCAAAACCTAGAGTCAAAAAACAGATAAATTGGGAGGATATTAAATGAATCTTGAATGCATGATGCTGATCAGAACAGGGTTGACTAAATTCATTGTTCATTGAGACGTGACACTGGAAACCAACTTTGAAGTTGGTTTATCTGAATAAATAGAATATTAAATATGCGGAGGAATAGTTATGGAACCAGAACTCAAACATTTACAAGAGAAATACGATTACCTGGCGCCGGATGGTTCAGAAATTCGATTACTTCCAAACGTAAATAGCGGCGGATTGTGTCATTGCACCCTTCCCGTTGGTGGCGTCTCCAAGCCGGTTTGCCATCGGTCCATGGCGGCCTACCGTTATACCGGATGAAGAACAGAAGGATGTGGGAAAAGAAAGAGGCGAATCATGACCGAGCACAACCTATTTGTACTAACCCTACGCGGTATTCACGAACGCGCAGCTTCTACTGGTGAAGGTGGAGGCGTTGTGATTCGACAAGCTCGTAATCCTCGATTCGGTGGACACGAGCTTGGATGCAGTCGGCACAATACAAGGTGGGAAGGTATAGATTTTTGGAGGATTTCGACATGACCGAAGAGAATAGACCGATCGAATCTGGAGAAAGACTTAGTATTATTCAAGGAGTTAAAACGCCTCTAGGTTTCTTTGTCCTCACCGTACTTATTGGAGAAGGAGGGCTTATCGCATTTGCCGCCAAGGCAGAAGGTCTCGACAGGACTATCGGCATTGTCGGTATGATCTTGTTCCTGTTTGCATCTGGCGCAGCGGTTTACTTACTGGCCTCGCGCCGGCCCAAAGCCTTGAGTCTATTCTCTGGAGCAAATGCTTTCTCTAAGTCACTTTCATTTGATCGAATTATGGTAGAGCTTTCTCAGACTATTGAGACTATAGAGCGAAACGCGTATCAACGGGCAAAATACTACCGGGACCAAGGCGACAGGCAACGGCTACTTGACGGGCTGTATTCAGTAGCCCTTTACGCTTCAGGGGCAGTACCGACAGGACAAATCGAGCCGATCTTCTATGGTAATTTGATGGAAATGGATAAGCTGAAAAGATTGTTACGTGTGCGCTACTTCAAGGGGCCTTATAACGATGAGATTATTTGCCGCAAATTCCCTCTTGAAGGCCCAAAACAAGGCGTCGCTAGCGAAGCGGTAAATTTGAAACAAATTCAATACCGCAACGAAATGGAAGATGAAATCAAGGAGCGAGGCGAATCAATTTTGAAAGCAATGGTGTCAATACCGGTTCCGATAGAGAATTGGGAAGAATTGGAGCCTGGAATGATCGTAGCAATCAATATTGATAGCTTACAAGAGGGGGTATTTCCAATCTCGAGGAAGTCCGAAATGAATGAACTAGAAAGAAGAGCGCAGGCACTTGCTTCACTTGTTCAACGTACTAACAATCTCTGCTGTGAACTGGCCAAAGGGGTGGAACAAAACTGAAGAAGCCGTTGGAATTTTATGAACGAAGGAATTAGTGTTTGTGAATACTATATGAAATTTGATACAAAGAAGTTGCCAACTCGTGCAAATGAGCGCGCTCCGGATGGATCTGAAATTCGGCTCCTTCCGAAGATGAATGGTGGAGGCCTTTCCCACTGCACACTGCTAGCAGGAAAAACTTCATATCCGGTGGTACATCGCCATGTAGAGGAGATCTGGTATGTCTTGGAGGGAGAAGGCGAAGTCTGGCGCAAGAACTCCGGAGTCGAAGAGATTGTAAGTGTATGTGCAGGAACGAGCCTGACGATTCCGCCGCACACCGCGTTCCAGTTTCGCAACACGGGTGCCGGCCCCCTGCATATCCTGATCATGACAATGCCGCCATGGCCCGGTCCGCAGGAAGCCGAGAGGGCCATCGGTCCATGGCGGCCTACCGTTATACCGGATGAAGAACAGAAGGATGTGGGAAAAGAAAGAGGCGAATCATGACCGAGCACAACCTATTCTACTATCCCTGCGCGTGGTTCATAAAGGCACAGCTGCCATTACTGAAGGTGGCGGCGCCCTTGTTCGACAAGCTCGTGATCCTTGATCCTGTCGATGCAAGCTGGAACAACGTCGGCGCAGACTACGAAAGTCCAAAGAGTTCCTTTGAGTTATTCTGAGCGGGTTTTCGAAACGAGATGCCTCAAGTCCGACGCAGACTTTCTCATACCCGACGGTTCTATAATTTGGTGGCTGCCGACGATGATGGAAGGTGGCCTTTACCGGATGAAAATTTCTATATAATTTTATAGGTTCAGGAATGAAAAATAAAAATAGTATGAATGAAATGTCGGGGAAAATCTCTCAACAACAAAGGGGAAGTACCAAAAATAAAAGCTTTAACCTGTCATCAAGTGTAGCAAACTCCATCAACTTGTTTACTCCGAACGAATCAATAGACGCATCGGTATTTGCCAAGAATTTGTTCAGCAGCCATTCGAATTATGCAGGTGGCAAAGCAAGTTCACTGTCCATTAGTCCAACAACCGAAAAGCTGATACCTCAGCAGTGGCTGGATAATGTTCAAACATTATATGAGCCATCACAAGTGAAGAAATTATCCAAATCAAAGGGCAATCCATTACTCAATGGACGACTTGTGATCCTGGGATTATGTTTGTTGGAACCAGTGCTCCGCAGCCAATTAGTCAAAGAAGATATCTTCGCATCATTAAAAAAAGAACTCGAAGATGAAGAAGGATATAAGTTTCATAAGGTATTAACTTACCGTGGTCATGAGCTTTATGCGCCGCCAGAAAGCGTGCCCAATCAACCGGACAATCCACTCAAAAGCCTTGAAGATGATCTGCTCGGGCGCACAGCCTTTGCCCGCTATCTTGCGAGAAGAATATCGGATTTGTCCTTGAATGAAGGCGCTTATGCCATTCATCTGTATGGCGCCTGGGGATCGGGGAAAAGTACCATTCTTAATTTTTTACGCCTGCTTCTGGAAAAAAAAGAGAATAAGGAAAAAGAAAAGGAACAGGAGAAGGAGTGGAAGGTCGTCGAATTCAATGCCTGGCGGCATCAGCATATCGAGCCTCCCTGGTGGCCGCTGTACAAGAGTATTTATACTCAAACCCAAAAAGAACTCAATCTCTGGCAGCGTTTTAATGAGTACTGGTGGCGCTTTACATCGGGTCGTTGTCATCATCTGGTGGGGATAGGGATCCTGGTCCTTATAAGCTGGATTCTCATTCTATTTTTATTTCCATCAGAGAATTTGGGATCGCTGTCTTCAATAGCAAAGATAGCTGATAATCTTGGTAAGGTCTTGGTTTTATTTGTCACGCTTTGGGGAATTATCAAAGTTTTCGCGAAATCCCTTATTTGGGGATCAGCCGAGGCAGCGCAAAGTTTTGTGCAACTCACTCATGATCCAATGAATAGCATCAAAAAACGGTTTTCTCTGCTAATAGACCGTATAAATCCAAAACATTTGGCTATTTTTATAGATGACTTGGATCGCTGTCGGGAAGATTATGTTGTCGAGTTGCTCGAAGGTATTCAAACTTTGTTCAAAGAGGCGCCGGCTGTCTTTGTGGTTGCTGCCGACCGTACCTGGTTGAATGCCTGCTATGCAAACTCTTATGATAAACTGCGATCCTCGGTGTCTGAACCGGGAAAACCCCTTGGGTCATTATTTCTGGAAAAAGCTTTTCAATTTTCAACTTCAGTACCAGGCATGCCCGCCGCCTTAAAGAAAAAATATTGGCAAACATTAATTCAAATAAAGTCTGAAGATAATGAAGATGAATTAGCTACAGCACTCAATAAGGCTAATAAAATAATGCAAGATGCAAATACCGAGGATGAAATAATTCATGCCATTAATGAAACTGAGGATCAGAGTTTTCTTGTCCAGAGTGCTGTTCGTGAACAAGCCGTTATCCGACTCGCTGCACCAGTGGAAATTGAGCGAACTGAACATGCTTTAAAGCCATTGGTTGAGCATCTTGGTATGAATCCACGTGAATTAAAGCGACTGGTTAATTCCTATAGCTGTAATCGGGCTCTGGCTATTCTGTCTCAAAATGACATTGAGCGCGAACAACTTGCTCTATGGACGATTCTGTCAATGAGGTGGCCGCTTTTGACCGAATATCTTGAAAAAAATCCGGATAAAATAAATCAGTTTGGATTAGATTATGCTGCTCCAGGTATTCCTGAAGATTTGCAGCCCTTGTTCAAAGATGAGCATATTAAGGCTATCATTCAAGGGGGACCGGGTCAGCTTCCTCTGAATGAAGAAATGGTGCGTAATTGTGCTTTATTATGCGGTTGAATAATGAGTGAATATAAAAATAATGATGTGCGCTATTCATTTTTCAAGAAGCTGATCAAATTCAAAATTGTAAACAATTATTGAATATAAAAAAAGTAGGAGGATATCATGGCGGCAATGAAAATAAAAGGTACCATATCCGACAAGGCGGGCATGAAGTTGCCTGGTATCACGGTACAAGTATTCCGGCGTTTTCTTGATCAGGAGCTAGTGAAGGACGAAGATGTTGAGAAAGGGACAACCAAAAGCAATGGTAGCTACGAGATTTCCTGCACAGTTTCTGATGCCGAAAGAGCTTCAAGCTCTTTTGTATTGAGAATCCTCCATGGGAATAAAAAGGTGTACGAAACAGACGCACATTATAATGTCTCCAAAGATACTGTGATCGACGTTAAATTGCCGGATTTTTGCCCAGGTTATTCCGAGTTCGAACTCATGAAGAAGCGGCTCAAGTCCGTTATAAAACCTGAGTTTTTGAAATTAAAGCCTGATGAACAAAATAATCAAATCGAGTTCCTATCAGGGAAAGCCAAATTTGCCAAAGCTCAAATTAACCATCTGAATCTAGCGCACCGATTAAGTACCGATAGTAATATATCTCCCGAATTCTGGCAGGCTATATTGGCGCTCAACTTTTATGATTCATCCAAGAATCTCAGTCTGGAGGAGCAGTACCAGAATGTCCGTCTTGCCCTGCCTTCACTGGAGGCTAAATCAGTACGAAAAGCCTTGCGCAGCGCGGTCAAAAAAAATGTTATCCCACCCGTCGATGAGCAGAAGATAGAGGAGTGGAGTTCAAAATTTTCAGAATATGCTGCATTACAAAACATTGAAGCAGGGGATGCCAAGAGAAGTACTTTTGTAAAGCAAGTTATGCAGGAGGCCAAACTTCCGAAAAATAAACAGGAAAAATTTTCCAAATTGTTCCAGACACATCGCATATTCTCAGATCAATTGCTGAAAGATTTAAAAGCTGATCCTACATTCAAAGATGATGAGATTGCCGACATCCAAACCTCCTTCCGTTTAGCCGAGTTAACCAACAGCGATTTTTCCGTTGTAAAGATGATTAAAAAAGAATTCGACATTCATCAACCGGAAGGAATACGCAACCTTGCGAAAAGAAGCGAGCAGGAGTGGGTGGACGTTGTGGATAAGAATTTGAAATCAAAGGAATTGGAACTACCGTTTGCAGTGCAGCTTCCCGCGGGGATTAAATTTAATAATGCTGAATTATTTGGCAGGCAATTAGCCCGTCAGTTTGAACAAGCGTTTCCGACGGCAGCTTTCAGCGGGAGCTTTGAAAGGGCAAGAAATAATGGACAAAAGCCGGCACTTAAAAAGGCAGCAAAGCTGGAGAAATTCTTAGGCGCCAATCAAGAATTTGAGTTTTTAAGCACACCTGTCGAATCTTTTCTCGAGGCTAAGAATCGCCCCGATTTGAATACTTTTAAGAAAGATGAAGATTTTAAGCAAGAATTAAAAGCAGTGCAAAGACTTTTTAAACTGGCCCCCAACTACAATGCAACCAATACACTATTATCAAATAATCTGCATTCGGCGCAACAAATATATCGCCTTGGTGAATCCGAGTTTGTACGGGCATATAAAAACCAGCCGGGATTTGATAAGGAGAGTGCGCGTAAAACATGGAACAGGGCTGCAGAAACAAACACTGCGGTGATGATGTTGGTATCAGAACTGAAAGCCACCGAAAATGCGGGTGCGGTTGCCGCGCTTCTCAGTGGTAATGAAGCGGTCAAAGATTTTCCCAACTGGAACAACCTTTTCCGATCGGGTGATATTTGCGAGTGTGGGCATTGCAGCTCTGCGTTAGGTCCGGCAGCATATTTTGCGGATCTACTCATGTTTTTAAAAGATCGTAATGCAAAACCGGCAGACAGCTCAGTTAAAGTAAAGGACGTTTTGTTTAAACGCCGTCTGGACCTTGGTTATCTTGAATTGAACTGTACAAACGCTCTAACCCATATTCCTTACATCGATGTCGTCTGTGAAGTGTTGGAAGATGTAGTCGCAGCCGGAGATAATGACCTTGAGCTTGTTGGACTGACTGCCATTAATACCGATGATGCGCATATAGCGCAAACAAAGACTAATGTTCAAAATGCTTTTCAGGCAAACGGTATTTCACTAGGCAGTGAATTTAACCTTTCGCAGGTTAGCAGTACGGACAAATGGGTTTTACACCACGATGACGTCACCTACCTGCTGAAAAAGAAAACCACAGCCAACTACTTTGCCGAAATCCTGCGCAATACAAAAACCAGCGCCGAAGAATTAAAAGCCTACCCGCAGTATGTTAATCCCAAAGCCTACAATAAACTCAAAGCCGCAAAGTATCCTATTGGTTTACCTTTCGACCTGTTTAGTGCCGAGGTCCGGGCTGCGTTCAAAAAAGCCGGCTTGAAGCGTTGGGAATTGATGGAGACATATCGCGGAAATGGTGCACCAAATAATCCAACTGAAGGCGATATTTCGGCGGAATTTTTTAACATATCGGTTGACAAAAATTTTCCCCTCGATGAAAAACGCATTATTACAGAACCTCACCATGCCGATCAGCACGAGTTCTGGGGTGAGCCGGATAATGCAACTATGAATACTAACCTGAGCAATGTCAAGACATTTTTGCAAAAGACAGCTCTTGAATGTAACGAACTTTGTCAATTGCTCGATTTGAAGTTCGTTAATCCGGTTGGCACCCTGGAGGTTAAGCACCTGGATGCAACATGCGATCTGGATCAGAAACGAATCGGCTGTCTGAGCGAGCAGCTTCTTGACGGAATCCATCGTTTCCTGCGTTTATGGCGAAAACTCGACGGTTGGAAGATGTGGGAATTGGATATGGTAATCCGTCATCCTGCAATTGGAAACGGCCATCTGGACGAGGCATTTTTGGTAAACCTGATGTATTTTGTGCGTGTCAAAGAAGAACTCGGCGCAAAAGTTACTATTGAGCAGCTTTGCGGTTTGTTTGGCGACATCAACACAGAAACCCATTTCACAAAACTCTATGAAAAACGAGCCAACGGGCTTTATCAGGATTTATTCCTGAACCGGAGCCTGATCCACCCAATTGATCATGCATTTGACGTGTCGAGGGTGCATGTAGCTAATTCTGTTGAGACAATCACAGGGCATCAATCCGTAGCTCTTGCTGCATTGCGAACAAAAGAGTCCGATTTAGTGATATATAAAAATTTGACAAAGGCATCGGATGGCGCAAATTATATCACTGATGAGTTAACTCTGAGCAACCTTTCCTTCCTTTATCGTCACTCGTGGCTGGCAAAACAGCTAAAAATAAAAGCAAAAGAGTGGCAAACATTACTCAAATTATTGAATCAGGATTTGCCCAAATTTGCTACCCCCAAAGCCGCGCATGAATTTTTGAAAAAAGTAAAAGCATTGGGCGAAAGCGATTTTAAGATAGACGATCTTAATTATATTCTATCTGCCGATCTATCTGCCAAAGCCGCTTCCAGGGAACAAGTAGTCGCCCGCTTTCTCTCGACTCTAAGAAGTGAATTGCAGCGTATCGCTGATGAATATGATGCAGCTCCCCCCACAGAGGAAGGCCCCCTGCTGGCCTTGCTAACCAGCCTGCTTCTAAAATTAAATCGGGATGAACAATCGGTAAAAGATATTCTTGATACAATGCAGAATACTGTTCTCGTAAGCGCTCCTGTGCTGGGTATGCCGGCAGGTTTTGTGTTTCCCGATGCAATTAAAGACAATATTCGCATCAATTATGATGAAGCCAATGGAATGCTTCGATTCAGGGGCTTAATGCAAGCCGCCGAACAAAACACCTTAAAAACCGATGCAGCTCTGGGGGCAGTGACAGGTTTGCCTGCATATAAGGAAGCGGTTGATAAGTTGTATTGGTCTCCACGTCTGGCGATGAAATTTTATGTATTCGATTTTAAAGCATCATTAGATGAGTTACCACTAGTA
>CAZIYQ010000035.1:0-16780 GCA_964543505.1 uncultured bacterium
AGCCAGTACTGATATTTGTCGGTAATACCAGAGTCAATTCCATATTCACCGGCAAGGTAATGGTTGAGTGTGTAGTTGAGTTCATCTAATTTCTTTCGCAGTTCGGTTTTAAACTCTGCGGTGCTGTCGTCCTCCTCTGTTTGGGCCAATAAGAATACTTCATAAAGGGCATGTACATCTTCGGCTTTTTCTTCTATTTTGCCTAAATTGTTATCAAAATCCAATTTTTTGGTCACTGCTTTTTCTACTTCTTCGTGGGTTGCAAACCCTACCAATGTATTCCCGGCGCGGATGTTAAAATCAATATCCGGCAGCGGTTCAATTTTATCTGCTGTTTCAACCTGTGCCACCAATTTTAAAAACAGGCGGAGTTTACAGATTTCTACCGCCTCATCCATAATATCCACGCCATAGAGGTTATTAATGATAATGGATTTATAAATGGAATATTTCCGGCTTGGGTGATTATAAATTTGAGTTAATATAACCTTAAAATCACTGAATTTGGATTTGGGAGCATCAATAGGCAGGTCTTCCACAAACTGTTCCATGCGGTTAAGGCATGCTTCATAAAGGGGTTCCAGAATATTCAATGCCGCAAAGAGAAAAGCCCCACTGCCTACCGTGGGGTCCAGCACCGTTATTTTAGTGATGGCTTTATAAAACGCCCGGATTAATTCCGGTCCTTCCCAGATTTCAATCACGTCTTGGGCAAACTGGCGAATATTCAAATTATTGGTGATAAAGTCATTAATGGAGCGGATACCCCCTTTTTCTATTTTTTCGCGTACTTCGAAATAACGCTGCCATCTGGCGATGGTCTCCCGCCAGATTTCCGTAGGCAGTGCAAATTCTACCGGAGTTTTGGTATTCCAGTCTTTCCGACGGTCTAATAAATTTGGTTTTTTTGTGTCCAGACCTATTGCAATATTATCCGGGATTAGTTTCAAAGTTTCTGATCGAATTAACTGTGTTGGAACACCATCCCGATTCATGGGGATGGATTCCAAAGCCAAAGGAATACCTTTTTTGACAGCATCGTAGAAATAACGGTCGGGATCGTCTTTGAGTAAATCCCAGACGGTCCGGTCACTTGTAAATGCTATCTTGCAATTTTCCTTGGTCTTGTCAAACAGAAACGGTATAATCGTATTTTTACTGATGTATTCGGTAATATCTTCCTTGGTGTAATAGGCGCCCATTTCCTTCTGGTTGATATATTTTTCAAAAATATATCCCAGAACATCGGGGTTAATTTCTTTATCATTTTTCAGTGGACGGTCATCCAAATGCCATTCGTACTGGTCAAAAAAGTTAAAAATATTGTCGAAGGCTTCATCCGGGATAGCAATCTCATGATATGTTTTTTCAATTTCGTGATAATCAAAAAGTCCGCCGTTGAGATAAGGAATTGTTCCCAGTAATTGATCCAGTTCACTGGTTCTGGGTTCTTTTTGGTTCAGTCCCTCGTGGAAAAGACGCAACATGAAATGGCGGTAAAAAGAATGGAATTGATCTTGACCATGAGCATTTTGAATTTTTAGAAGGTGATTTTTCAGATAGTCAGGATCATTGTCCAAAAACCCTTTTTTCTGAATAAAATAGATGAACATCAATCGGTTCAACATGACCGATGCATACCAATTCTTATGTTTTTCATCAGGAATCCCCGCAATAAAATCCAGAAATCGGGTATGCTGCTTTTTAAAAATATCGTAGAATTTTTTAGTGACCTTATCTTTGTCGAAATTGTCTTTCAACCGAATGGTGACTCCGGAGAGGGAGAGTCCTTCTTCATCATTGAGCGAGAATGCAATATTTTCTAATTTTTGAATGAGTGCTTCAAACGAATGGGAACTATCAAAGCGATATTCACGATAGCGTGCCGGTTCACCGGGTCTGCGATAAACCCATTGCCAGATTTGCGTTGTTTGAGATTCGTCCGAAAAAATGATAAGATGTTCGTGAGCATATTTTTTTACTTCCGTCTCAATTTGCTTGCGCACAGGATATTCAGGGATATTTCCATTGTGATCCGGGAGGCAAAGGAATATTTGCACACCCCGTTTATGAGCGATGGCTTTAAGGGTATAGGCAACATCATTTTTTATTATGGATAAATCATTGGTGAAATGGTCCCAACCCAATTCTTCGATGAAGAGATTCCTATAATTAAAATCCTTTAAAACTTGTCTGACATTTTCTGTGTGTAAACTCATTTTTCTCTCCGGTTTTTATACGGATTCACAGCCGATATTTGATTCGTCATATCATCAATGCCCCCCAATTTTATCCGCCATTTATCCGCCATATCCGCCATGATACAATTTATAGATTGTACTCCTTTTCTTTCCTGTCTTCTTTAAAATACCATTTTGAGTTAAACCAACCAACTCACGAAGAGCAGTTCGATCTGAAATATTACAAAGTTTTTGATATTCAGAATTTGTGATTTTCCCGTTTTCCCGCACATAAAGCACTGCTTTGATCTGTCTCTGATTCAATCCTATTTTTCTCAATAATGGTTCAATAAACCGGTCTTTGAATAATGTGACCATAAAACCACCGTTTGACTCTGTTAAATCCGGTTCAGGTAATTCCGCTTGTTTGCACGAATTAATGATTTTTAAAATTCCTCGACCCCAGGCATCAATATAGCCGCCTTTAAAGCACACATCGGCAATAATAGGATTCCTTGGTTTTGATGGATGCAGTGTTTTCAGTGAATCCAGCGAAATTCCTTCCGGCAAACCGCCATCGTTCCATATCGCAATTTTATCGTCATAGATTCTCAACTGAACAACCGTTCCTAAATAATCACGATGAATTACTGCATTCAGTAACATTTCCCGAATGGCAGCAACAGGATATTCACCCTTTTCGATACGTAATAATCCTTCGAAATCCACGGGGTTATTGAAATATTTGCGATTTAAAATATCGGGAACTTCAAATAAGAGAGAAATTAAATTCCCTTCTAAAACATCTTGAAATTTCAGGTCTGAATCGTCCACACCAAACCGACCTATTTTTACTTTTTGATTTGGATAAAATCGGCCGGGGTCGTTACCGAACAATACAATTCCGGCACGCTTAATGTAACCTTTATCCGTCAAACGTAAATTTTCTAATAAGGTGTGGACTGGTTCGGCTTTTGAAATTTGGATCCGTCCGGACTTCTCGACATCGGACAAAAAGTGAGAAATACTGTCAAAATCAATATCATCAAGAGTCGCATCCTGTTCAATAACATCATCCCAGGTTTTACCTGATTTTTTCAGCAGAAATTCATTCAAAGCATTTCCCGTTAATTCCACTTTTGTGCTTCCGCTTCGATAATAATATCGTCCTTGATAAGAAACCGGTACAGAATAAGATGGAACAATAATTTCAAGAAAACTGGCACCGTCATTATGGAGATTTACATCTGCAATGATCCCCAAATAGTTCCGTATTTTACTGGGAATATCCTCCATAAGTTTTTTTTGGTTTTTAACTCCAACGACTTTACCATTATCATTTTTACCAATAAAAATAGTACCACCATTTGCATTAGCAAAACCGCAAATCCATTTCAGGTAGTCATCCCGCCACGATTCTTTAAACTCTATATTTTGATTTTCATCCATTATTTTTCATTAATAACTCTTATCTATTTGAGCCCCATTGAACATACTATTTGCGGTTCGTTCGGATGTTCTTTGTTTTGAATAATACAGAGCCGATCTTCTTTACTTAATATTGACACCAGCGAGGCCAAAGCATCATCCGCAATTCCACTTTTTAATTGACGATTTAGTGTATCCACAGCAGATTGTCGTAAAGGATGGTTATAAATTTCTTCAATGGCTTTTCGTAATTCAGGAGTATCCCAGATTTCACCTGTTACACGTTCCGAATAACTTTTGAGTCTTTCATAAGTTTTGAATCTTGCCCCGGATGGCCGCCCCAACTGTCCACCAACAGAATGTTGTCCTTTGGTAATATGCAACACCCCTTTTTTCTCTAAATCATAGTGATCACTTCTTCGTTCTAATGCTTTCGTATCCAGATCACATTCAGCCGCTTTCAATATTGCATATTGAGATTCTGTCACACTTTTACCATTCTTATCTACCCAGGTAAGTGCATCATTCCCCAGAGCTGTCTGTACGTAAACCAATACGCCTTCCGGGTTTTTGCTATCTGCTGTATGCGCTTTGGTTGCATGGCTGACATTTTCGATAGATTTAATTTTCTTCTCCAATTTTGAATTGTTATCAATGGCATTTTTCCAAATCTGATATGCATAAGATGCCAAATCCACATCATCGCCATCATCACCATCCAATATGCCGGATTTTTCGTTATATAAATTCAAAATTGCCTTTTCTTCTTCATTCTCAAAAAAGGTTTCATCGGTTCCCACCACTTCAGCATTTTCTAATAATCGACGATTCAATCGCTTTCGCAAATTGATAATTTTTTCAACACCATCGGCAGGCAAAAATGAGTAACAGAGAATTTCCTGTGAATCCTGCCCGATCCTATCCACACGCCCGGCTCTTTGTATGAGTCGAATAATCGCCCAGGGCAAATCATAATTCACTATAATATGGCTATCCTGCAGATTTTGTCCTTCACTTAATACATCCGTTGATAACAAAATTCGTAATTCATCATCCTTTTTTACTTTATCCGTTTTCTCGTTACTTACAGGACTAAAACGATATGCCAATGTTGTAGGGTCTGAAGAACCGCCTGTTGCAGCATCAATTTTCTCAAGTTTTCGATTTAATAATTCCTTTTTCAGATAATTAACTGTGTCAGCATATTGAGAGAATAGAAGAATCTTTTTATCCGGGTGAGTTTTTGTAATTAATTTTCCCAGTGATTTTAATTTTTCATCAGTTTCAGATTTCCACTCTCCGCTGATATTTAAAATGTCTAACAGTAAATGGGAATCATCATAAAGTTCTTGTACTAATTTGGCATTAAATAAATCAGATCGAATCCATTTATAACGTTTTTTCGCATTTTCCTGATAGTCATTATAAACAGCTTTCGCCTGTTCTTTGCAATTCTCTTCGTTAAATTTGATTCGGGTATCACTCCCGGAATCTTCATCATCATAAAAGCGTGTATCGAATAAATCCGACTCTTGTGTACCAATTGGGAACGCTAAACCATTTTCTGCTGCATAAATAAACACATAATTTCTCAATAACTGTCTAATGACGGATAAACCAAATGCATATCCGCTGCTTTCCATCCGCTTGAATAGGTTTATGCGTGAGAAACCGATTAGACGTTTCCCTGCGCGGGATAGTCCGTCTATTTGCTCCTGTTCACTTATTGACGGTGGATTTGTCGGATGCTCCAAGAGATAATTCCCCAACCCATACCGTGGGAGTTTGAGTTGATTAATTATGTTGACTACGTTTTTGGAATATAGTTTAGCATATTGATCATTGCGATTTTGATCATCAATTTTAAACTTTACTGTTTTGGGTACTCTCTTCGGAAAATAGGATTTTCCCCCGTTGGGAAAAACAAGATAATATCGTCCACTGTCATCAATATTTGCATAATTTTCTTTAATGAATGATCTGGTTCTGCGAACCATATATAATCTCATCAATTCACGCCAGTCGTCTGTAACACTACTTTTTTCAAAGGCTGAAATTGATCGTAGCGGACATTGGTGTCGTTTAATAAATTCTATTTCCCCAATTTCAGAAAGGTATTTTTCAGGCCGGATTCCAAGATCAACATCTTCATTCAAAAACAATCGAAGTTGGCTGGCTAAATCCAAATAGGACAGATTATATGGCGTGGCTGACAGCATTATGACCTTGCTGTCATTGGTAAAAATGTATTCTTGTATTGCCTTGTATCTTTTCCCATCACGGTTCCGAAGATTATGGCTTTCATCAATCAATACCAGCTGGTAACGTTTGAGATCTGATAATTTATGTTGTGCCTCAGCATGAGAAATAATTTTTGCAAAGGGAAGATATTCATCACAATAATCTGCCCACATTTTTTTCAGGTTTGCAGGGCATAAAATGAGCGTTCGCCATGAAAAATCATCATAGAAAATTTTCGCAACCGCTGTTGCTATAAATGTTTTACCCAAACCGACGACATCTCCTATAAGTACACCGCCACGTTTATGTATATGATGTGCCGATATTTGTACTGCGGCAGATTGGTATTCAAATAGTTTTTCTCTGAATTCTTTTGGGATTTTAAATTCAGCAATACCACTAATTGCTTCACGCGAAAGATGATATGCCATTTTTAGATAAATATGATAAGGCTGAATTAATTCTTCACCAGCCCAACTGTTCTCAATAATTTCAATTAATTCTTCGGTAATATCAAATGCGAAGTGGTCATTCCACCTTTCGTTGAACCAATCTGCTAATTTTTTAGTTGCGTCCAAATCCAAAACATCTACGTTGAGCTCTCCTTGTCTGGAAAGACCTGCAAATGTCAGATTACTGCTTCCAACAAATCCGGTTCTCGGATTATTCATATCTTCACGGTAACAGAGATATAATTTTGCGTGGAGTGAATAGCGCAGAAATAATTTTACAACTACTTTTTTCTGTTTGAGCTGTCTGGCAAGTCGTCGTAATCCTCTTTCATCTGCTTCAGTTGGAATCCCAAAGGTAAGTTGTTTGCGAAATTCATCTGCTAATTTTCGTTTAATACGGATTGCAGTTTGATTGTCCATACCAAGTTTGTTTTTTACAATTTGAAGTGCTTCCCGTAGATCTTCAACAGGTAGATTTTGCATTCCCACAAGTAATCTGCATTCATTCCCTTCACCGCCGCCAAACTGTTCAATCTTTGAATCGATGGTTTTCCATCCACGAAGGTTAAAATATCCTACACAAAAGTCCGAATGGTCAGATTTTTCAAGAGTCTCAGATAGAGCAGGAAGTAGAGATTGGTCTATATTATCATAAATCCTTGGCATTTTGAGTGTCCTTTAGTTTGTTCTTCGTCGCATTTTGATTATTTTTGTTGACACGATTAGTTACCCCAATATTATTGTCATTAATCCCACTAATTCCTGGATGTCCAACTCACCATTTTTTTGTCTGCAATGCTGAGTATTGAGTTTTCATCACCCGTACCGAGAATAATCTTGACAATCATAAGAACACAATCTTTCAGAATACTGTAACAGTGATCATATTTGTCCGTAGGCTGCCAGGCAGTAATTTGAAACCAGATCTGAAGAGATCAGATGATCCCCGTGTTTAAAAGTGAAGGGGTAGGAATTCCTTTAAGCACGGTCAGCGTCAGGTGATAGCTGCAAATTGTTGAATTGAAATAGAAATAATTTTGACATTTATGGTACTAAATCCTCAATATCCACAGGCAATTTAACAAGCTTTTGTCACCGTAAACAAAATATTAATGCTAGCCGCAGTCATCATCAATCTCCTCGTCAATTGAAGAATTCGGACTGAATAGGGCTGCCCCCGGGGATATTGAGTGAAATGCTTGATGCCCCTCACGTGAAAGTTTCTTAGATTGTTGTGCGAAAAGGATGTACCGTAAATTTTCGCTCAAAATTTTGACAATAACTTGAACCCTTCAGTAAACACGGAAAAAGAAAACATCCATCAAATCAGCAGCGTAGCTCTGGAGAAATCCAGGCAGCTCAAGCGGCAGATCGTCATGTCCTACAGCGTGCCTTTTGCTGTAAAAGATGTGCTTACAGTGCTGACCCATCCCGCAGACCGTCACAACACGAGAGTCTATTGGGAACAGCCCTCCCTTGGATTTGCCATGGCCGGATTGAATTCCCTCGTTTCCCTTGAAGTGAGCCCTAAAAAAAGTCTCGAAACGGCGAATGCCCAAATGAGTAAGCTGCTGCAGGATGTCGTGGCCTTTCCTGCAGATACAACGCCGGGGGTTCGCTTTCTGGGCGGGCATTCGTTTGATCTCAGCACGGCACCTGACGGCGTCTGGAAAAATTTCCCCCAGGGCCGTTTTATATTACCGGAATGTCTGGTGACACGGGCCGCCGGAGAAACCTGGCTGACCACGTCGAAAATTGTACATCCTGATGAGACCGCGGAAAAAGTTGAATCCGAATTTGCTCGTTGTTTCACCCATTACCGCAATCGCCTGCCGGTGACACTCCCGCCTTTTAAACATGTTGCCGTAACCACTTTTAAGGATGTCCCCGACAGGGAGGAGTACAAAAAAACACTGTACAAAGTGCTCAGACTCATCAAGCCGGGCGAACTGGAAAAAGTCGTATTATCCCGCTCACATTATGTGAAGATCGACAGCCGCTTTAGCGTCGTCTCTGCCATGCAGGTCCTGCGGAATGCCTACGGTGACTGCACCAGTTTTTTCTTCGGCTTTCCAAAGGAGGGCATCTTTTTCGGCTCCACTCCCGAGAGGCTCATTCAAAAAACCGGCAGGCAGATCCGGACCGAAGCTCTGGCAGGCACGATTGGCAGGGGAGAAAATATGGCCGAAGATCACCTGCTTGCCAACACCCTCATGAGCAGCCACAAAGAACGGGAAGAACATCAGTTTGTGGTGGATCAGATCTGCCTGCGGCTCAAAAAGGAAGTTGAGGAACTGAAGGTTGCTGATATCCCTGGAATTTTGAAATTGAAGAATGTTCAGCATCTCAAAACTGAAATTTCAGGAGTGCTGAACAATCAGAAAAATGTACTGAATTTAGCCTCGGTTTTGCACCCTACACCCGCCGTTGCCGGGACTCCGACCGAAAATGCCATTGATGTCATCCGCAAGCTTGAAACCTACCAGCGCGGCTGGTATTCCGGCCCAGTTGGCTGGATGGATTCCAGGGGCGATGGTGAATTCAACGTCGCTTTGCGTTCTGCACTGGTGATCGGCAATGAGGCTTATATTTACGCCGGTGGCGGTATCGTAGCAGAATCTCTCCCTGAAAAAGAATGGGAGGAAACACAGCTGAAACTTCAGCCCATCCTTTCAGCCCTGTCCGGTGGACAAATATGAAAAATCCTCCAACACGCCAATCCTTTAACAGAAGAGAAAGGGGGAAATAAAAATGACCCCCACAGCGAGACTGAATTTGCACTGGGGCCAAACCACTGCCGAAGCACTTTTCCTCCTGGGGCTGCGGCATCTCTGCATCTCCCCCGGCTCCCGCAATACTCCCTTAACGCTTTCATTTACACGGCATGGCCGATTCAAACTGTACAGTGTGATCGATGAACGCTCTGCGGCATACTTTGCTCTGGGACTGGCAAAATATTTGGGCGAACCTGTGGGGCTGCTGTGTACCTCCGGAACGGCTGCTGCCAACTATTACCCGGCTGTGATCGAAGCCAATCTGGGACGTGTTCCCCTTATCTTTCTCACGGCGGACAGGCCTGCTTCCAGGGTTGGCAAGGGCAGCAATCAAACCATAAATCAACAAAATCTTTATGGCCGGCAGGTGCGCTGGTTTCGGGATGTGGGACTGCCCAAGGCGGATAAATCAGGTCTGATACAACATCTTAAATCGGCTGTGATGATGTCCCTCGGGCAGGACAGCGCCGGCAGAAAACTAAATCCCCGTGGTCCCGTACAGCTCAATTTCCCTTTTGATGAACCCTTGCTGCCCACTGATCTGGCACTCATCGAACTGGAAAAACCTGTCGTCATTGACCCGGAATGGGACCTTGATCTCAATCCTGTCGCCTACAACGAAACAGAGGCCAATTCCTTACCGGATGCCAAGCGGCCACTGATCATTGCAGGGGAGCTGCCTGCAGGTACTGACCGTGCCTCCATCCTCAAATTGGCCGGAAAATTGAGTGCCCCGATTTTTGCCGATCCGGCCTCACAGCTGCGCTTTGGATTTGCGGATGGCAATGTCCTCTCCAGTTACGATCTGTTTTTACCAGAGGTCGTTCTTGAACCCGATCTGGTGTTGCGCTTGGGGAAGAAACCCACTTCAAAAATACTCTGCCAGCTCTTGGATCAATGGCAGGATAAAACCATTTTGATAGACCCCCGGGGGCGGTTCAATGATGACTGCGCCACCGTTGTGCAGATGGAAATCGGACAGTATTGCACACAGCAGAAGACCCAACTAAAAGACGACAATCATGGGGATTGGAATAAAAAAATCAAAGACTATGATCATACAGCTTCGGAGCTTGCCGAACAGGAACTCAAAGCCAATCCCGGCTGTGAAGGATATGTTGTAAAATCTGTGCTCGAAACAATGGCTGGCAATGCCAATTTGATATTGGGAAATTCAATGCCTATCCGATATGCCGATCGATTCGGTCGTCCGTCACGGCGCTCTCTCCGGGTTTTCACCAATCGGGGTGCCAGTGGCATTGACGGGGTTGTTTCAGCGGCTCTGGGGATTGCGGCCGCGTCGGGGCATCGTGAGAATCTGCTGATTATTGGAGACCTTTCCTTTTACCACGATCTCAACAGCCTGCTACTGGCCAATCGTTACGACATTTCCCTGACGATCGTGCTGCTCAACAACAACGGCGGCGGTATTTTTTCTATCCTGCCAATCCGGGATTTAGAACTACCCGAGTTCAGAGAATTCTGGACGACTCCCCATGCCCTTGATTTCTCCGATGCGGCCAGGATGTACGGCTGTATCCACAAATCTGTGCAGGATATCACTTCACTGCAGCAACTGATCGGCGAATCTTTTACACTCCCCGGTATTAAGATATTGGAATTCCAGACCGACCCCGAAAACGATCGCAGCTTGATGCAGCGTCTGCAGGAAAAGATCCGTAAGATGCTGAATCCTCACCCGTGAGATATTCCACACTCAATTTTGAATATGGGATATCTGCTCCGTCAGATGGGGATTCTGCACAACCCCCTATCCTGTTTCTGCACGGCTTCACGGGCAGCCGTAGATCATGGGATGCCGTTCGGGATGCCCTCGACTATCCCACTGCAGCGATTGACCTGCCGGGACACGGCGAAACCCGGATCATTGATCCCAACAAACCTGTGAGCTTTGAGGTTTTGATCAGTGATCTGCTGCAAATTCTTGATCATCTGAATTATAAAAAAATCCATTTGTGCGGGTATTCTTTCGGAGGACGTATTGCCCTGGCCTTTGCCATGACCCACCCGGAGCGTTTGAGTTCACTGATCCTGGAAAGTGCTTCACCGGGACTGGCCGAAGCACAATCCCGGCAGGAAAGAATGGCTAAAGACAGGGAACTGGCTGACAAATTTGTGGCGGATTTTAAGAATTCCATCGCTCAATGGAGCCGGCTGCCTTTTTTCAGGTGCCAGCAGCAGCGGAACCCTTCAGAGTGGCAGAAACAGCAGGAGACAAGACAACAAGCACATCCGGCGGGACTGGCCTATGCCCTGGAATATTTTGGTACAGGTGCCCAACCCTCTTACTGGGAAAACTTAAACCGCCTTTCGTTGCCGGTTCTTTTGATCAGCGGAGATGAAGATGCTAAATTCAAGGGCATTGCTCGAGAAATGTGTCAACGACTCACCCATTGTGAATCAGCAGCAATCCAACAAGCCGGTCACACAACCCACCTCGATCAGTCTGAAAAATTCATCTCTGTTTTGAAATATTGGATCGAAGACAAATATCGAAGTTTTTCAGTGAAAAGCTGAACCCCCAGACTCTGCATCAATCGTTGAAATCCAAACTCTGCTCTTGAAGGATGATCTTTTTTACGGCGTGGATGTATTCGAGACTGATCTTATGCCCGCCGTGAAATGGAAACAGTCTAACATTTGCACCCTGCGCTTTTAATTTTTCGTAGGCCGTCATGGAGGCCGCTGGCAGGACGGTTTTATCCTGCTCTCCGTGGCCGATGAAGATGGGGGTCATCCGCTGTTGGGGGTGGAATAGAAGAGCCTCCGATTGGGGATCCCGTAAAAATCCGGCGATGGGGAAAACGCCGCCAAGGGGTTTCTCCAGTTTTAAGATGAGCTCATAACAGGTGAGGGCTCCCTGTGAAAAACCGAGCACAAAGACATCCCTTGAGGCGTAGCGGGTAAAAATCACCTCTTGAAACAGGGCCTCCAGCCCTTCCCGACTTTTGCGCATTTCCCAGACTCCCGGCTGAACCTCCAAAGACCAGGATCGCCGGGCGTCATCCTGCCCCACAAGATAGGGTGCTGAAGGGAAATAGTAATCTGCAGACTTCAAGTTTAGAGAGAATTTTAGCTGTTTCAGACTGAATTTATTACCCTGCCAGCCATGCAGAATGACCAGCGCTCTGCGGGGTTCGGGTCCAACGCTAATATGTTCGTAGTCGAGTGGTTTCACGGGTCAGATTCCTTTTTTCATAAGCTTTCTTCCGAAGATAATTTACGGGGCTAACACTTTTCGCTCTAATCAGTCTTTCCATTTTGAAATCGAAAAGAGCATCCCATCGAAAATAAAATTCTGGTAGAAGTGAAAATTTAGATTTTCCTGTATGATAAAATTATTATAAATTGAGATACATTCTCAAATAGATAAATTCAATTTTGCTTATATTTTCATGTCGTATAAGCTTACAATCCAAATAGAAGGAGATGGACAATGATCGTTGCAATACCAAAAGAAATCGCTCCCGGAGAAAACCGTGTGGCTGCGGTTCCGGCAACGGTGAAGGAACTGGTCAAAAGGGGAATGACCGTCAGGGTTGAGAGCGGCGCAGGAGCGGGTGCTTTCATCGCCGATGCCGACTACCAACAAGCCGGTGCGGTCATCGAAAGTGACACAACAAAATTATTTGCGGATGCCGATTTTCTACTGAAGGTAAACCATCCGCTGAAAAACGAAAAACTGGGGACTCACGAAATTGATATGGTCAGGGAAGGGTCAGCCATCGTGTCGTTTTTTCAGACCACCATAGAACTTGAACTGGTCAAACGGTATCTGGATAAGAAAATAACAGGGTTTTCCATGACCCTGATCCCCCGCACTACGCTGGCCCAGAAGATGGATGCCTTGAGTTCACAGAGTAACATCGCCGGATATAAGTCCGTGCTCATGGGGGCGGCTCATCTGGGGGTTTTCATGCCGCTGTTAATGACCGCTGCAGGGACGATCCCTCCGGCAAAGGTGTTGATCCTCGGTGCCGGTGTTGCCGGACTTCAGGCCATCGCCACGGCCAAAAGGCTGGGGGCACAGGTAGAGGCCTTTGATGTGCGTCCGGTTGTAAAAGAGCAGGTTGAGAGTCTGGGCGCAAAATTTGTCGAAGTAAAAAGTGATTCTGATGAAGGCGTCGGCGAAGGCGGATATGCCAAAGAGACTTCGGAAGAATACAAACTCAAACAACAGGCACTCATCAAGGATCATATCTCTAAATCTGATCTGGTCATCACCACAGCTCTGATCCCCGGCCGTCCTGCACCGATCCTGATCCCCGCTGATGTTGTTGAAGTAATGAAAGCGGGAGCCGTGATCATTGATCTGGCGGCAGAAAACGGCGGCAACTGTGCTCTCACGAAACCAGGTTCAACCATTATTAAAAATGGTGTCGCCATTGACGGTACGCTCAATATACCCGGGACCATGCCCATCCACGCGAGTCAACTTTATGCCAAAAATGTGAACGCTTTTGTCACTTACCTCTGTCCGGAAGGGGAGCTGAACCTCAATTTTGAGGATGAGATCATCTCCGGGGCCATGTTTACTCACAATGGCGAAGTGACCCATGAAATCACCAAAAAAGCTTTGTTAAAATAAGGGAGTAGTCAAATGATTGATGTCATTACAATTTTCATTCTGGCCATATTTATTGGTTTTGAAGTGATTGCCAAAGTGCCGCCAACCTTACACACACCGCTCATGTCAGGCTCAAATGCCATTTCAGGTATCTCCATTGTGGGAGCCATCATTGCCACGCAGGCCGGAGGAGCTTTGGGTACCTGGCTGGGATTCATAGCCGTGATCTTCGGGACAATCAATGTGGTGGGCGGATATCTCGTCACCGATCGTATGCTTAAAATGTTCAAACGTAAATAGGAGCGCCGGAAATGGAATATAAGAATTTATTTTATGTGTTAGCCGGTGTGATGTTCATCTTGGGACTAAAACGGATGAGTCATCCCAAAACAGCCCGCGCCGGTAATACGGTTTCCTCCATAGGCATGCTCATCGCAATCGTGGTTACGCTGACCTTTTTCGGCAATCTGGATTTCAAACTCATCGCTGTGGGTATGATCATCGGCGCTATCATCGGTGGTCTCTTTGCCGTGAAAGTACAGATGACCGGAATGCCTCAAATGGTGGCCATATTTAATGGCTTTGGAGGCGGTGCTTCTGCTCTGGTTGCAGCGGCGGAATTTTTCACCAAAGTAGGAACCCCGGCCCAGACATCTTATCTTATGGGAACCGTAGGCATCAGCATCTTTGTGGGCACCTTGACTTTTACCGGCAGCTTCATCGCTTTCGCCAAATTGCAGGGATTCATCAGCGGCAAACCGATCACTTTTCCAGGTCAGCAGTTGTTTAACGCTATCGTCGCCATGGTGATGTTGGCTTCCGTTATAGCCATGACTCTCGGCCTCGGGAATATGCAGCTCATCGTGACCGTTGTGATCCTTTCTTCGGCCTTGCTGGGAATAACCCTCACGATCCCGATCGGCGGTGCTGATATGCCCGTCGTCATCTCGCTGCTGAATTCCTATTCGGGAATCGCGGCTGCGTCGGCCGGGTTTGTCCTGCTCAATCAGGGGCTCATCATCAGTGGAGCGCTGGTCGGTGCCTCTGGCCTGATCCTCACCAATATCATGTGTAAAGGCATGAACCGCTCCCTCACCAATGTGATTTTCGGAGCTGTGGGTGGTGAAGTAGAAGGTGCTGCGGCCGCAACCCAGAAATTGAACATCAAGAGTTATTCCACTGAAGAAGCTGCCATGATTTTCGATGCTGCCGAGAAGATCATCATTGTCCCCGGATATGGCCTTGCTGTAGCCCAGGCCCAGCATGCAGCCAGGGAAGTGGCCGATTTTCTCATGGAAAAAGGGAAAACTGTACTCTATGCCATTCATCCGGTTGCGGGGAGGATGCCCGGCCACATGAATGTGCTGCTGGCTGAAGCCAATGTACCTTATGAATTATTGAAAGATCTGGATGAGATCAATCCGGAATTTGAAGATTGCGATGTGGCCCTCGTTCTGGGAGCCAATGATGTGGTAAACCCGGCTGCCCGGCACGACAAAGGAAGCCCGATCTACGGTATGCCCATCTTGAATGTGGACAAATCCCGAACCGTCATCATCAATAAGAGAACCATGAATCCCGGTTTTGCCGGAATACAGAATGAGCTCTTTGGCTATGATAATTCCATCATGGTATTTGGGGATGCCAAAACCATGCTTACCCAGCTCCTATCGGATCTGAAAGAGTTGTAAGAGAAATTTTCAGGCAGTCTGTATTATCTGTGTGAAAGCATTGTGCAGGGAGTCCCCTGCATAGATTTTAGCCAATTGGAGTTTGCTAAACTTTAAAACGGGCTCCTCTACTGTGCCAGTTCAGGGACAAAAGGCACAATACCGGAGCCCGTTTTATTATTCAATCATCTGTCCTAAAGATACCCGATCGTAACTACAAACATCAGGCTGCATCAGGCGATGCATCATGACATCGACTGTATTTATCGTTGTGTGTTGACAATCATATTGATCAGGGAAATCACATCCAGAACATTGATGATTCCGTCTTCATTCAAATCGGCAGCCAGTGTCTGGGCCGGGTCAGGTTCCTGTAAATTCAGTATGAAATTCACGATCAGCACCACATCCAAAACATTGATTTCTGTGTCTGAATTCACATCTCCCAGGGTGTATTCAATGGGGATACTATCGATCCCGTCCAAAAATGTGATCCCTGTATTGTCCGGGTCCAGCCAGTCTTTGATCCGATTGGAGGAGTTATTCCCATGATCCCAGGACCAGGCAAATTTGCCAAAATAATCATTATAATTATAAGAGCATGCTGCTTCACCCCCGTGGAGCTGTCCTACAATATGGTGGTTGCTGTCAAAGAGCGGTGAGCCTGATGAACCGGGCTCGGTAGTTCCGTCATCCCATGCGGCGATCCGCCAGTGAGAACCATCATTACCATTCCAGCCATCAGAGATTCCCTGATCGTAATCGAAAGAGATCTTTTTAATATCTCCGGACGGATGGTGGATGCAGACGGGTTGTTGCGGCGGCGTGTCAATAGCCGACCAGCCTGAAAAGAAAACATTGTAATCCTCTGGAATGGTTTCCGTCAATTCGAAGAGGGCAAAATCGGAAGCGGCATTGGTGGCGCGAAGGGTCGTTCCCTGAACATAATCCGAAACCGAACCGTTCTGATTATTGCATCCCGGGCTCTCATAATTGAACAGGATGATCCAGGTGTTGGAATTTCCTGTAACGCAGTGATTGGCTGTCAGAAAATACTGAGTGAGGTCCTGCCGGGCATTGTTCACCAAAGAACCCGAACACCATCTGGTGCCACCGGCCAGTAAAACCATCGCTGCGCCCCGAATTTCATTGGCCCAAGGGTCTCCTACCGGACAATGCACATTATTATTGCAGGAGCCCGAGTCTCCATAATTCCTGTTGCCAAAACCGAACATATCCCGATAATCGTGAATCACATTTGATATGGCAATTTCAGATCCTGCTGCTCCGATGGGTTCATAATATTCGAGAGTGATGGTTTCTCCCGGTACCGGTGCTGTGGCAAACTCATAGTGGTCTTTGTTATTGAATTCGGTAAAGGCACCCAGCACATAGGTGTAGTCTTCATCATAGAGGAAGAACTGCCCTCCCAAATCGTAAAAGCTCA
>CAZIYQ010000036.1:0-3156 GCA_964543505.1 uncultured bacterium
CCGAGTGGAAGGGCCATCGCTCAACGGATAAAAGGTACTCCGGGGATAACAGGCTGATCTCCCCCAAGAGCTCACATCGACGGGGAGGTTTGGCACCTCGATGTCGGCTCGTCGCATCCTGGGGCTGGAGAAGGTCCCAAGGGTTGGGCTGTTCGCCCATTAAAGCGGCACGCGAGCTGGGTTTAGAACGTCGTGAGACAGTTCGGTCCCTATCCTCTACGGGCGGAGGAAATTTGAGGGGAGCTGTTCCTAGTACGAGAGGACCGGAACGGACAAACCTCTAGTGTACCTGTTGTCACATCAGTGGCACCGCAGGGTAGCTACGTTTGGTCGGGATAAGCGCTGAAGGCATATAAGCGCGAAACCCACCCCAAGATTAGATTTCCCTCCCGAATAATCGGGCTAAAGGCTTCCAGAAGATTACTGGATTGATAGGCTGCAGATGTAAGCACAGTAATGTGTATAGTCGAGCAGTACTAATTAGCCGTGAGGCTTGAGCAATTTTTGTTTCTCAGATAGATAAATTCAATCTTACGACAATTCTCACTTACTTTTTCTGGTGGCGATAGCATAGGGGAAATACCCGATCCCATTCCGAACTCGGAAGTCAAGCCCTATTACGCCGATGGTACTGCACGGGAAACTAGTGTGGGAGAGTAGGAAGCTGCCAGTTACTTTCAAGGGCTCCTTTTTGGGGCCCTTCTTTTTACATCTAATCAGACATCATCCATCTTCAATTTACGCAAGTAATGCGACTGATCTGAACAATAGTGCCAGATTATGTATAGCTATCCGCATTAAATTCCAAAATTCTTACACAATTCCATAATATAAATCGGTCTAGATAATTATATTGGTAGATTTGATTTAGTGCCTTAGAAAATATATCGGTTCACGTATCCAAAAAATAAATTGAATCAATATTTTGCATGTATATTTAATAAATGAAAAGTTAACAATCATAATATTAATATTATACAGAGAAATGACTCAACCCCGCAATCACTGCTTTAGTACAAAACATCCACAAAAACACATGAATTAAAGTTATGATTTAAAATCTCCATTTTATTTTAAAATCAGTACTAATGGCATTTCAAATTAGTCCATGCTGCAAAATCAATTATTTTGGTGATATATGAATAGAAAATAAGTATAATATTCTTGATTGAGTTGTAGTAGCAATAATAAATTCCTCTGATAAAAAATAGATTTATCTCCATCATTTAACAAACATTCTAGAGGAGCAGAAAATGAAGCCATTGTTAAAGACCTTTTATGCCGTAATTCTTTTGACGACTTTATCCTTTGGGCAACACTATACTGTTGATATTGATTGGACAGGAATATCCCAGTTAGTTGTCTTTCAGGATACCATTTCTAACTTGCAGCCAGGTGACGAGATCGGAATCTTTGATTCTGACGGTCTGTTAAGTTTTAATACTTGTGACGGTGTAACAGGTGAATTGCTGGTTGGTACCGGTGTATGGGATGGAAGTCAAATCTCAATCGCCTCAGTAGGTTCGCTGAATAATTGCCCCATTGGAGGCTTCATGCTACCCGGATACGTTGAAGGAAATCCGCTTGTGGTTAAGATATGGAGACCCTCATTAAACCTTGAATATGAGACAAACCTCACTCTCGATGCCGGGACTGGCGTTTTCGGTGATCTGTTCATTGCAATTTCTGAAGTAGAATTAATTCCTGCTGTTATTGTCGAAGGTTGCATCGACCCCTTAGCTTGCAATTTTGATCCTCTTGCGAATACAGATGATGGCAGTTGTCTTTTCAGCGATTGTAACGGTGATTGTGGAGGAGATGCTTTTGTAGATTCCTGCAATGAATGTGTCAGCGGCAACACGGGTCTCACTGAAAATTGGGCTTTTGATGATTGCGGTGTCTGCTTTGGTGCAAACGCAGATATGGATTGTAATGGTGATTGTTTTGGTACTGCAGCGCTTGATGATTGCGGCATTTGCTCCGGTGGCAATTCAGGTCATGCAGCCGACAGCGATCAGGATTGCAACGGCGACTGTTTTGGGAGTGCAGTGCTCGATGAATGTGGCGTCTGTGGTGGCAGTGGTATCCAGGATGGGGCCTGTGATTGTGATGGCAATCTCCTCGATTGTGCCGGAGTTTGTGGCGGAACTGCAACAATTGACAATTGTGGTGTTTGTGATGATGACCCCGCAAATGACTGCGAACAGGATTGCAATGGCATCTGGGGTGGGTCAGCCTTTTTAGATGACTGCAATGAATGTGTCGGTGGAGATACCGGACAAACGGCCAACTGGGCGATGGATGACTGTGGTGTCTGTTTCGGTGAAAATGCAGATATGGACTGTGCCGGTGTCTGTTTTGGTACATCTGCTATAGACAATTGCGGTGTTTGTGACGATGACCCTGCAAATGATTGCACGCAGGATTGCAATGGTGACTGGGGCGGAAGCGCTTATGAAGATGATTGTGGAGTCTGTGATAACGATCCTGCAAATGACAATACCTGTTATGGCTGCATGGACCCCTCTGCTGGTAACTATGATCCGGGAGCTACCATTGAAGATGGTTCCTGTGATTACAATATCGACCAATGGATTGTGAACCCTGCTCCTTATGAGTATAACGGTTCCCTCGTCGCCAGCGTTTTTGTTGCTGATAATGGAGATACACTCAATGTCTCAAGTGATGTAGAAGATCTCCTGGCCGGTTTCGTTGGAGATAATATTCGAGGAGTTGCCAATGCTTCTTATTTTCCACCTACGGATCAATATGTTTTCATGATCTCGCTTTACAGCAATATTGCTGTCGGCGAAACGATTTCTTTCAGGTTTTACGATGCATCAGAAAATCATGTCTATGAAGTTCTGGCAACTGTTGAATTTTATACAAACATGATGTTAGGTGATGCATTCAACCCTTATATGTTCTTTATTCAGTACACCGACTGTGCAGGTGTATCAGGTGGTGAAGCTTATTTAGATGATTGCGGAGATTGTGTCGGCGGAACAACCGGACTGGTAGCAAATTATGCGATGGATTGCACTGGAGTCTGTGATGGCGGTGCCGTCATAGATGAATGTGGTATCTGCGATGGGGCAGGTGCAATTTATGACTGCGGGTGCACGGATATCCCCGGCGGCAACTGTGACTGTGATG
>CAZIYQ010000036.1:3256-7144 GCA_964543505.1 uncultured bacterium
GAAATATTCTTGACTGCGCCGGAGTCTGCGGCGGTGACGCTGTAGTCGATGAATGTGGAGTTTGCGATGGTACTGGCATCCCAGAAGGTGACTGTGACTGTGATGGAAATATTCTTGACTGCGCCGGAGTCTGCGGCGGTGACGCTGTAGTCGATGAATGCGGAGTTTGCGATGGTACTGGCATCCCAGAAGGTGACTGTGACTGTGAGGGAAATGTTCTGGACTGCACCGGAGTCTGCGGCGGTGACGCTGTAGTCGATGAATGCGGTGTCTGCGATGGTACTGGCATCCCAGAAGGCAACTGTGACTGTGATGGAAATATTCTGGACTGCTCCGGAGTCTGCGGCGGTGACGCTGCCGTCGATGAATGTGGTGTCTGCGATGGTCCGGGTGCTACTTATGAATGTGGCTGCTCTGATGTCCCAGAAGGTGACTGTGACTGTGAGGGAAATGTTCTGGACTGTGCCGGAGTCTGCGGTGGAGATGCTGTAGTCGATGAATGCGGAGTTTGCGATGGTACTGGCATCCCAGAAGGTGACTGTGACTGTGACGGGAATGTTCTGGACTGTGCCGGAGTCTGCGGCGGTGACGCTGTAGTCGATGAATGCGGAGTCTGCGGCGGAAATGGTATCCCCGAAGGTGACTGTGACTGTGAGGGAAATGTTCTGGACTGTGCCGGAGTCTGCGGCGGTGACGCTGTAGTCGATGAATGCGGTGTCTGTGATGGTGGCAATGCCGATATGGATTGTGATGGTGTATGCGGTGGAGCTGCTGTAGTAGATGATTGTGGCATCTGTGATGATGACCCAGCAAATGACAATGCCTGTTATGGATGCACAAATCCATTTGCCATGAATTATTGTAATGATTGTTCTGTTGATGACGGCTCCTGTGTTTTTCCTGAAGGGGATGTCCTCCTGGATATTGCTCAGCCCGTACAAGCAGTATCCGGTGAAATTGACATTATCTATTCATCTCCGAATTATCCGATCTATGGCTTTCAATTTAACGTGAGCGGTGTAACACTGACTTATGCAACTTCCAATTTAGGGAATGGTACGGTTGATATCAATCCAGCAAACGGGCATGTATTTGCCCTGTCGACGGAAGGTGATGCTCTCCCAACGGGAATGGGCATGTTGGTAACCTTGCACTATGATCCGCAATCAGTGGTAGATAATGAAGCATGCCTTTCCGAGTTCGTCATTTCTGGTTTTGGAGGTGATGAGCTCGTTGTAAATCAGGATAATTTTTACGAGTCAGGACTTTGTACACCGATACCTGATTCCATTGATCTTACCGTCGGAGATATCGACCCTCTCGGCGGTGTGGTGGAGATCCTCTATGCCAGCAATGTTCCCGTTGGGGACTTCTCTTTTAATATGAGTGAGATAGCTCTCCTCTCCGGGATCAGTGAACTTGGAGATGTGACTGTAGATCCCGAAAATGGGGATGTCTCGGCAATATCCAATGGAAGTTTCCTTCCAGCTGGGAGTGGGGTTCTTTGTACTTTAAACTATGATCCTCTTTCTGCGGGGGACACCAATACCTGTTTGACAATGCCGGAGGTAGCAGGTGAGGATGGCGCTCCAATATTAGTTATCGATTCCGAATGCCCAAGTTGTCGCTGCGGATGGATTCCTGGAATCGTCCATCTCTTCTATGACGGAATCGATGCTGAAACTGCCCAAATTATCATTGGCTATGAATCCAATGCGGACATCTATGGTGCTCAATTTGCACTCAGTAATGTTGATTTACTCGCAGGTGTCAGTGATCTGAATATGGTCAACACCAATGAAGGCAATGTCTTCATGATTGACATAAATGGAAACTTCATGCCATCCGGCCAAGGTACTTTGGCAACCTTTGATTATACACCAAATGCCAGTGTTTTGTCTTGCATCTCAAATATTGTGGTGAGCGGTGCCAATGGATTTGAACTGGATGTCTTCGAAGTCATTATCGACCCGGAATGTGTAACGATTCCAGACTCTCCTATGGATTGCGCCGGTGTTTATTATGATACTGACAACATGGATGATATAGCGACTGAAGATAGCTGCGGTGTATGTTCCGGAGGTACTTCGGGCCATATTGCAAACAGTGATATCGATGCCTGTGGTATTTGTTTCGGTGAAAACATGAATGACGGATCAGGTTTCGTTAGTGGTCCAGAAGCGGATTGTGCCGGTGTATGCTTCGGCGATGCCATTGCGGATGACTGTGAGGTTTGTTCCGGCGGAACATCCGGCCATGAGGCTAATAGTGATAAAGACTGTAATGGGGATTGTTTTGGGGAAGCTTTTGTGGACGACTGCGCTGAATGTTCTGGTGGTAATTCCGGGCACATAGAGAATTCAGACATGGACTGTGCTGGCGTCTGTTTTGGAGAAGCTGGTTTCGATGAATGCGGGAACTGTACACAGGGAACCACTGGATTCGATTTCAATTATGCCATGGACTGCAACGGCGATTGCGATGGAGAGGCACTGGTGGATGATTGTGGTGTCTGTTCCGGTGGGAATTCCGGACATATTGAAAATTCAGATATGGATTGCGCCGGGGTCTGTTTCGGTAGTTCAAGCCTCGACAATTGCGGAATCTGTGACAACAACAATGGGAACGATTGTGTGCAGGATTGTAATGAAGATTGGGGCGGCACTGCTTTCGTAGATGACTGTGGTGTGTGTTCCGGTGGAAATTCCGGTCATGCAGAAAATTCAAATATGGACTGCGCCGATGTCTGCTTTGGCGAAGCTGCGATAGATGATTGCGGAATTTGTGCTGGTGGCACAACTGGTATTGTACCTGATAGTGCTATGGACGACTGCAATGTCTGTTTTGGCAATAACGAAGCTATGGATTGTAATGGTGAATGTTTTGGTGAAGCTCAAATAGACGATTGTGGAATGTGCGCCGGTGGCAGCACGGGTTATCCTCTGAACTGGCAGCAAGACTGTACAGGCCTTTGCTTTGGTGAAGCTTATGTTGATGGTTGCGGTGTTTGCTCCGGTGGGACCTCCGGCCATGACGGTGATTCTGATATGGACTGTGCCGGAGATTGTTTTGGAGGAGCCTTTTTAGACGATTGTGATGTTTGTTCAGCTGGGAACAGCGGACATGACTATAATAGTGACATGGATTGTGCCGGTGTGTGTTTTGGTGACTCATACACGGATGAATGTGGATCCTGTGATAACAATCCCGATAATGACATGGACTGCTACGGATGCACAGACGATACCGCATCCAATTATGATGAGGGTGCACTGATCGATGACGGCAGTTGCTTTTACGAAGATTATAACTTTATCCCGGGTATCGATGATACAGGTGAATGGCAGCTGGTTATTTTCCAGAACTCCATTACTTCACTCCTGCCCGGAGATGAGATAGGACTTTATGACGAATCCGGGATCACCAATTCCGGTGATTGTTCCAACCTGATCGGCGAATTGCTGGTTGGGGCCGGTGTCTGGGGTGGACATCAGGCTGTCCTGAATGCCATTGGTTCCATAGACAACTGTCCCTATGGCGGATTCCAATATGCTGGTTTTGTGACGGGCGATGTGTTGGTAGTAAAAATCTACAGACATTCTACAAATACACTCTATGATGCGAACCTTACCTTTTCAAGCGGGAATGGAAATTTTGGTGACCTCATCCTTGCGGTATCTGAAATCGAGCTCCTTTCACCGAATGAAATTTATGGATGCACAGATCCGGAAGCTCTTAACTACGATCCAAATGCCACAATTGAAGACGGTAGTTGCATTTACTCCTGGTATCCTGTTGGTATTGAAGATACAGGTGTAGCACAGCTGCTTATCTTCCAGGACAGCATCAGCGGTATCTTACCCGGAGACTGGATTGGTGTTTTTGATG
>CAZIYQ010000036.1:7244-16758 GCA_964543505.1 uncultured bacterium
CGGTTCCGGTGACACATCCGATTACTGTGCCGGTGACGAGCCTGATGGCTGGATCCTCTACGATGGTGTAGCGGATAACTGTCCCGATGATTACAACCCGGATCAGGCTGACAGTGATGGCGATGGTATTGGTGATGTTTGCGAGCCAACCGCTAATCCGCCAGAAAATCTAACGGCCACTGGTGGCGACCAGCAAATACAGCTGAGTTGGGATGCTCCTGCAAGAGCTGTTAGAGCTGATGTGCAGCTATGGATATCTGATATGACGGATACCAATGTTGAGATTTCAATGACCAGCTCGATGGATGTTTAT
The DNA here is from genome assembly GCA_964543505.1 of uncultured bacterium. Taxonomy (GTDB): domain Bacteria; phylum Fidelibacterota; class Marinisomatia; order SCGC-AAA003-L08; family JACNLC01; genus JAADGM01. The sequence continues at coordinate 7,558 of CAZIYQ010000036.1, forward strand.
GGATTCCAATTTGGCATCATCCCGGATGAAATACTGGCTGGTGTGTTTGAGTCTGCCTCAGGTGGCATGGCAGGAGAACATGGCTTCGCTGTTTCCACAAATCCAAGTGGTCTTGTTCTGGGATTTTCATTCACAGCAAGTTACATACCTGCCGGCAGCGGTGTACTCACCAATGTTGCCTGGGTACCGGGAGGTATAAACGCCTTTACCGATTTGTCCGTTACGAATTTTGCCGGAATTGAAGGGATTGTCCTTTCGGTTGAAGCCGGCGAACAGTTCTGCTACGGAACCTGTGGAATTCAGGAAATGACTTACAATGTCTATAGAGATGGTATCGTAATCGCCCAGGATCTCACGGAGACAAGCTACACGGACTCCGGGCTTGGATATGGTGAGAGCCACTGTTATACGGTAACGACCATGCTGGATGGTGAGGAATCTCTACCCTCCAATGAGGCCTGTGCTACCACCGATCAACTGCTTGGTTGTACCAACGCAGATGCTTGTAACTACGATTCGGAAGCAACTGAAGATGACGGCAGCTGTACTTATGCCCAGAATTACTGGGACGATGCGGATGCCGATGGTTACGGTGCAGGGGGAATCGCTCAATATTGTGCAGGTGAGGAGCCGGAAGGCTGGATCCTTTATGATGGAATGGCTGACAACTGCCCTGATACGCCCAACGAAGATCAGGCAGACGGAGACGACAATGGTGTCGGTGATGTCTGTCAGGAAGGTTGTACCGATCCGGATGCGGTGAATTTTGATATGTATGCCGGGCTTTCCTGCGGTGGTGACAACAGTTGCTGTACCTATGCCACAGCCCCGCAGGATCTGATGGCAGTTGGTGGTGATCAGGAAATTACCTTATCCTGGCTGCCTCCGACGGAACCGTTGAGATCGGATGTTTCCCTTTGGATTTCCAATGCTACTGAAACATCAATTGAAATCTCAATGACCAATACGGCCGATGTCTATGGTTTCCAGTTTAATATCGTGGCTGATGAGGTACTTGGGCCTGTATATGGCGATGCTTCCAGTGGTTCTGCCGGTGATGCAGGATTCATGATGTCCACCAACGCAGGCGGACTTGTGCTGGGATTCTCCTTAACCGGTGCGTTCATCCCGGCTGGCGAGGGAGTCCTGACAAACGTAGCTTGGACTCCGGCGGGTACAGGCGGAAATCTGGATCTCGTGATTACCAACTTTGCCGGTGTGGGTGGTTCTGCTCTGTCGAATGAGGTTGGTGCTCCCTTCTGTTATGGCTGTGGTGTTCAGGAGTTAACCTACACGGTTTACCGGGACGGCACAGAACTGGTGAACGGTTTGTCGGATACAAACTATACCGATTCTGGTCTGGGATATCTTGAATCGCACTGTTATCAGGTAACTGCCGTTTATAATGGAACAACCGAATCTGGTGCTTCCAACGAAGCCTGTGCCATGACCTGGCCCAGCGGCGCAATCGTCTTTGGTTGTATGGATTCAGACGCAGTGAATTATAATCCCGACGCTACCATTGAAGATGGCTCCTGTGTCTATTTCGGAGCGCCGGATTATCCACCCATTGGACAGCAATTCTGGTTCGACGATGGTAATACCTACGGAGACAATGGTGCGCCAATCGATAGTATCACTTTCGACTGGTCAGGCAGTGTTGATCCGGGCACTCCTGTATGCGGATGGATGCTGAATATCACAACCAATCAAAATGATTACACCGTCATCATCCCCGATCTTGCACCAGAGGTTACCTCCTACACCATATCATATCTTGATTTGGCAGAAGGTCTGTTCCTCTATGATGATAACATCACGGATTTCGATCTGATGTGGTGGGTCGATATCTGTCTTGATTCAGAGTACTATCCGTCTGATCAATTCACAATCATAATCGACACTTACGATCTTGGTGTGGACAATCCGACGATCATACCGGAGGCCTACGAATTGAGCCAAAACTATCCGAACCCGTTCAATCCATCAACACGGATCGAATTTGGTGTCCCGGAATCAGCACATGTAACGCTGAAAATATACGATCTTTCAGGTCATCTGGTGAAAAACTTGGTTGACAGCGAACTGGGAGCGGGTACTCACAGCAGTGTTTGGGATGGGACTGATCTGAACAATTATCTTGTTCCAACAGGTGTTTATGTATATATCTTAAACACTGAAAATGCTACATTATCACGTAAGATGGTGATGATGAAATAAGTTGCTGACTCTTATTTTAATGGATGCCTGTTTCTCGTGAGCGGGCATCCGTTAAACTCTGCTTTGGCAACATAAAAATTGGGAAAGAAATAAATATCGTTACACTTCCATCTATAAATGACAGGAACGGAAACGAAGTAAAAACTAATTTGAATAAGGATTGGTAAATAATTAACTTCAACAAACCGATAGGAGAGAATAATGAAAAAGTATATTGTTAGCATGGTGGCTATTCTATTAGTATTAGCTAATTTTGTAATAGCCCAGGACCAGCCGCAGATATATTTCGCAAATGATAATACTCCCATAAATGGCCAGCAGTACATAATGGTTATTGATGAAGGCGTTTTCACGCGTGAACTGGTACTGAGTGATGATGGTGGTCAAACTGCAATGGAGAATGTGACATTTGCGGTTATTGAACTCAGACATGATAATATAGATGTCGAGCTTATCGATCCCAATATCCTGCAAATTACGATTCTTGAGGGCTATGATGCCTTCGATATTCATGACATAGGGATCAGTGCTACTTATGATGCTGATCCGTTTCCTGTAAGCGCTATTTTTCAGCTGCGCATTATTCCCATGTCCCTTGTTCTGACCGAATGTGGAGCTACGGCCACCGGTAGTGAAGGGGTCAACTCTGAAGTTACCTTATCACCCACCATTGGAGGTTATATTCCCCTGGACTGTGAAAATGTTGCATTTGAAGTTTCCAGTGCCAATGGAGCCGCGGTTTCAGTTACTGGCTGTACGCTGAACTATGCACCTGATATGGACTGGTATGGCGACGATACAGTGACCGTCAATGCAACCTATAATTTCAATGGCACATACACTGATATGTGTGAATTCACGGTAACCTATACTGATGTTCCTGATCTCGATACCAGCGCATTCGATACTCCTAAAAATGAAGATGAAGATTATTGCCAAACGCTGGATGTTTATGATATCGATGCCGATTCACCCTATGCAGCGGGCTATACATTCATCTATGCTGTCTCCGTTGGCGATTTTGGCATGTACCCCAACAATGCCTTCATGACCTTGAATCCAACATGGGCCGATGGAATTGTCTGCATTGACACAGATGAGAACTGGCCTGCAGGAGATGCCCAGGCAGTTACGATTGTTGCACAATTGATCGCCTATCCTGATGGAGATTTTACGAATCAGCAAATTGTGGATACTGAAACCATATCAGTTACTGTTAATCCTGTCTGTGATGCTCCTGTAATCGTGAGCGAAGCAGGAGGGTTTGCGAGAACGACAGAAGAATATACCTATCAAGCTGAAGTTACGGATGTTGACGACGAAGCCGGTTTCGACTATAGTTTATCCGGAGCTCCGGATGGAATGACTGTTTCAGCAGACGGAATGGTAGCATGGTCACCTGCAACGGGAGGATATAACACAGGGACTATAACGCTGACCGTTGCTGATATGTGCGGTGGGCTCACCGATGAATATTTATGGGAAATATATGTCTATCAGGTAGATTGTGCTGGCGTTGACGATGGTGCCGCCTATCTGGATGAGTGCGGTGACTGTGTCGGTGGAACCACAGGACTGGATCCCTGTCTTCCTGAATTTTCTGACTACGGTCTGTTGTCATCAACTAATCTCGATACCTGGTCGGCCGTTGATGGCAGTCCTGCCGATGGATTTTCATTTTATCTGGACCCGGATTTTGATTTTACCTATTTTAACGTTAACAGTGTAAGTACCAATATCCCACTTGCAGCCGGTAATTACGGATTTTACATGTCCACTTACCCCGATGGGTTTTTTGACTGGTGGGCGGCCCGTGGTGTCACTGCTGATTCCGAAGATGGAACATGGCAGGCAGTTGCCTGGCAGGTGATCAATGGCAATTCCCCAACATTCTATATCTCCTTTGATGGTAGTGACTACACGTTGCTCGACGGAATACTCCTGGATTGGGACGGTACCGAGTCCTTCATGAGAATGAACGGTGATTATCTTGTAGGTGCTTATACGCTTACCGGCACGGTTATGAGTGTTGCAGGATTAGAATCAGAATTGATAACCATTTCGATCGGTGTGGAAGATTGTAACGGGGACATTGGTGGGAGTGCTGTTTTGGATGACTGCCAGGTTTGTTCCGGTGGGAGCAGTGGACACGAAGCCAACAGCGATATAGATTGTAACGGAGATTGCTTCGGCACCGCCTTTATTGATTCCTGTGATGTTTGTTCAGATGGCAATACCGGGCATACAGCAGATTCCGATATCGATTGCAATGGTGACTGTTTCGGAACCGCAATAACCGATGAATGTGATGTCTGTTGTGCTGGAAACACCGGTGCAGAATGTTCCTATTACAATGACGACACGGATTTTGGAGGTGCTTATGATTGCACCGGACTCTGCTTTGGTGAAGATATGCCGGATTGTAACGGTGAATGCAGTGGCACAGCAGAAGAGGATGATTGTGGTGTTTGTGCTGGTGGTTCGACAGGACTTGATCCCAATACCGATGACGGAACAGGCTTTGTTACCGGACCAGATGCCGATTGTGCCGGGGTCTGTTTTGGTGTTTCTGTAGTGGATGACTGCGATGATTGCGTAATTCCGGATGATATCAACGCTGCCATGGACTGCAACGGTGACTGTGACGGGACTGCCTTCGTGGATGACTGCGGTGTCTGTTCTGAGGGCAGCACAGATCATGGGGCAAATAGTGATGATCTAGGTTGTGGATGTTTTAACCCCGCAGCATTGACTTACTGTTTCGATTACGATGGTGACGGACTCGGGAATCCCGGCAGTGAAATGGAGTTCTGCCTCGACAGCATTGAGGATGGCTTTGTAGAAAACTGCAGCGATGAATCACCCGATGGTGAAGTAACGGTAACCCTCGGAGATGCATCCATTGATGACATGGGTGCGGGTACGATTGATGTTAATTACAGTAACAGTGATCTGCCGGTTCTTGGCTATCAATTCTCACTCACCGGTGTAATGCTTACAGGAGTGTCATCCGATAATTTAGATTTTACATTAAGTTTTAATCCTGATAATGGCACCGTGGTTGCTTTCGCTCCTGGCGGAGGTAGTTATGCCGCAGGTGATGGCATGTTTGCTACCCTTAGCTTCCAGCATGCAGGACCAGCAACTTCTATTTGTCTTGAAGACTTCCTGGCAGCCGGAGAATCAAGCCATGAATTTGTCGTACACACCGGTGACTGTGTGGAAGTCGAGGAAGCCTATATGGATTGTAACGGAGACTATTTTGGCAGTGCCGTGTCGGATGACTGTGATGTTTGTTCCGGTGGTAACAGCGGACACGAGGCCAATGTTGAGATCGACTGCGCCGGTGTTTGTTTTGGAGAACATTCTGAAGATGGCGTCGGCGGCTGCTGTCTCGATGATGAGAAAAACTATTGCGGGGTCTGTTTTGCAGCCGATGATGGTTTCCTTGCCGGTGATGCGGATGGAGATTGCGATGTGAATATCGTTGACATCATTGAAATTTCGGGTTGGGTTCTCTTCGATACAGAGGTTGCAAAACCTGTGAATGGAAATGTGGTCTTGGTTGACTGTGCGCTGGATTTCTCATCTGATGGTGCAATCAATGTTGCAGATGCTGTTGCGATTGTCGGGTGGATTGTCGACTGCAACGGAGCCATTGCCAGGAATGTCCCTGCAGACGCGACTGTTGCACAGCTAACTCAAACGAATTCTGGGGTAACTTTGACTTCCGATGGCTATGTCGGTGGTGTCCAAATGATACTTTCACATGATCCCGGATTTGAATTAAACCTGACCGGTTCAGCTCTTTTTGCAAATTATAATACTAATGGAAGCAGAACGACCGTATTTGTGATCAATCCGGAAGAGGAGTCATTATTTACGACCAACAATAGTTTTACAATTGAAAGCGTCATTGTTGCAGGGTCAAATGGTGAAATAGAGACAACCCTCTCAGAAGGTAAACCGACAGAATTCAGATTGGGTGAAGCTTATCCGAACCCGTTCAATCCTTCTGTTTCTGTTGATTTACAGGTTGCAGAGCCAGGTTATGTCAGCGTTAAAATCTACAATCTGGTTGGGCAAGTTGTATCCGTCCTTTCAGATGGTATTCTTAATGCAGATTATTACTCCTTCACCTGGGACGCCGCTGATCAGCCAAGTGGTATCTATATCATCAGGGTTGACACTAATGGAAATACCGCTACACAGAAAGTTATGCTCGTTAAATAAACCGATTGGTTAAACCCCGGTATGTTATGATAAAGCCCGTCATGCGATGGGCTTTATCTTTTCCCCTCAATTCATCGGAAAAAGTATTTTTCAGGGCTGAAGCCATTGACCCAAAACCCTTAACTTTACACCGCAAATGAATAGCGAATTAAAGAAAAAAGCACATCTCATGTGGGTCGACGATGAAATCGATCTGCTCAAACCTCATATCATCTACCTTGAGAAGAGAGGATATTCCATTGATCCCGTAAATTCAGGTGAGGATGCCATCCACATGATCACGGAAAAGGATTATGATCTCGTGCTGCTGGATGAAATGATGGATGGTCTCGATGGACTTACGACGCTGAAAATATTAAAAGAACGACGACCCCATGTTCCTGTGGTAATGGTCACCAAGAACGAAGAAGAATGGCTCATGGAGGAAGCAATTGGAGAGCAGATTGCTTATTACTTAACCAAACCGGTCAATCCCAGTCAGATATTGCTGGCCTGTAAAAATATTCTGGAGACACCACAGATCCACAGCGATAAAACGACCCGGGAATACTTGCAGGAATTTCAAGAGATCAGCGCAAGTCTTGATAGTTTAAATTCTATTGAAGCTTGGTATAAAGTTTTTAACGATCTTACAAAATGGTCGATTAAATTCGATATTCATGGAGATGAAACCCTTCGAAATATTCTGGTTGACCAGTATGAGGATGCGGATCAAAAATTTACTCAGTTCATCGTCAATAATTATGTAAACTGGCTCGAATCGGAAGAGCATCCCCTCTTTTCGACGGACATTATCAGACAATCTGTTCTACCGGCTTTAAAAGCTGATGAAAAAGTCGTCGTCATTGTGGTGGATTGTCTTCGGCATGACCATTGGCTCGCGATCAGTGAACTCCTTCACCCTTATTTTGGAATCCAAAATGAGTATTCCTTATCGATTTTGCCTACGGCAACACCCTATTCCCGCAATGCGATTTTCAGTGGTCTATTTCCGAGTGAAATTCAATCCCGCTACAGCAAGATTTGGCGGGAAATGTCAGCCGATGAAACCAGTATGAATCGCTATGAAGATACCTTCCTGCGGGATCAGCTGGACCGTCTCGGATTTCAGAACAAATCCATGAAATACCAAAAAATTCTTACCTATGAAGATGGCCACAAGCTGGGAACAAGGATCAACGAATACAGGAATGTTGATGTCCTTTCTATCGTCGTCAATTTTGTGGATATGCTGGGGCATACCCGTTCTGAATCCGATGTTTTGAAGGAACTGGTACCGGATGAGTCCGCTTACCGTAATGCGGTGTGTTCCTGGTTCGAGAATGCTTGGCTTCTGAATGTTCTGAAACAAATTGGAAGCTGGGGCCGCAAAGTGATCATTACGAGTGACCACGGCACGGTAAGGGTGAATAAACCTATCCGTGTAAAAGCGGATAAAAGTGCTTCCACAGGCGTACGTTATAAATTCGGGCGCAATCTCGTGACCGATAAAAGGGCTGCCCTGTTTATTGAAAATCCGCCGGACTACAAATTACCCAAGGATGAGTTAACGACGAATTTCATTCTGGCCAAAGGGCATAATTATTTTGTTTATCCAAACGAATACCGCCATTTTGTGAATAAATTTGAGAACAGCTTTCAGCATGGCGGCATCTCCATGGCAGAGATGATCGTACCCCTCGCAACCTTATCCGGGAAAAAGTTATGATTGCAGGCTGGGGGGGGTGTTCAACTGAAGGTCCCGAGGAGACTATCCTGGCCGGTGGAGAGTTTAGCCGATTTGTGGAAGCGGGAGATGTCTTTGCTCTCGAAGGGGGGCTGGCCGCCGGTAAGACGACTTTCATGAAAGGCATCGCCAGGGGACTCGGTTATACAGGCACCGTGACGTCACCGACTTTCACACTGATCAATGAGTATCACGGCCGCAATCCCATCATACACATCGATTGTTACCGTGAGACCGATCTGCAGCGCTGGATTCGTTTAGGATTACCGGAATATTTTGGTGAACCCAACATTGTCTTCATCGAATGGGCAGATCTGATCAACAAATTACTGCCGGAAGAGCTGATCGTTATTGAATTTGAAAATGTGAGTCTCAACGAACGAAGGGTCAGGATAATATGAATCTGCTTGCCATTGAGACAGCCTCAACAGTCTGCGGAGTAGCATTATTTACCAATAGTGAGCTCACCGATATCATTGAACTGGATGAGCCAAGGGTCCATGCTGAAAAACTTCCGGTTATGGTTAATGATATACTAACCAGGAATAAAGCTGAATTGTCCGGATTTGAGGGGATTGCTATTTCGTCCGGCCCGGGCTCTTATACGGGGTTGAGAATTGGAATGAGCCTTGCCAAAGGCCTGGCTTTCTCAGTAAAAATCCCATTGATTCCCGTACCCACATTATTCTCATTAGAAAATCAAGTACATAGCTCTGAAGAGCATTACATTTGTATAAAATCTCACAAAGATTTGGTCTACGCGCAGAAATTTAATAAAGGAAAGCCCGTAAGTGAACCAAAGTGTACAGCGATGTCTACCCTCGAGAAATTGCCCACTTTCGGTTTTGGTTTGGAATTGGTTGATGGAATAGTTCACAACTTGACTAAAGTGAAGCCATCCGCAAAGCATATTGGTGACTTAGCTATAAAGAATTATAACAGCTGGATTCAATTGGATTTAAATGAAGATAATCCATAATCACCTACAAAGTTTAAAATAGTGGAACAAAACCCCCCTAACC
>CAZIYQ010000037.1:0-16726 GCA_964543505.1 uncultured bacterium
CACAGCACGAAGTTGAGAAACAACGGGCTCAGCTCGTAAAATCCCAGAGACTTGTTTCTCTGGGGAAAATGGCCACGGGCATAGGGCATGAACTCACTCAACCCCTTGCGATCATCCGGGCACAGAGTGAAATCATGCAGATTGCCCATAAAAAAGGTAACCTTTTAGACCGCGATTTTCTGCAGGACTCGGGAGTCATCATAGAAGAGATTGATCGGGCAGTGAATATTATCGATCATCTGCGTGATTTTGCCAGTGGATCGATGACCTCCCGGGAAGAGGTCAATTTATTAGAGCTTGTTGATAAGACACTTATCTTTTTTAGGGAACAGTTTAAAAATCGTGAAATTGACCTACACGTTGAAGCTCCGGATAAATTGCCTACCGTGTTTTTTAATGCTACACGATTCCAGCAGATCTTTCTGAACATTGTTTCGAATGCCAGAGATGCGGTTGAGCACCCCAAAAGTTTGAATAGACCCAAAAGTGTCGATATTACCCTCCAAAATAAAGTCAACACAAACATGATCTGGTTAGAAGTGACCGACAACGGAGTGGGAATGACGGAAGAAGAACGGGATCATTGTTTTGATCCATTTTTTAGCAGTAAAGAAGTGGGAGAAGGTACGGGTCTTGGATTATCAATTGTCCACGGTATCGTGAATGAGTTTGGCGGCAGCGTGGGAGTGGAGAGTCAGGTAAGTAAGGGAACCAAAATTCGTTTAAAGATCCCTGTTAAACCTGCTGAATGAAACCGACATCCGAAATCAATAGATGTATCTGGCCCGGTGCTGACCCGTTGATGGTCGATTACCATGACAGGGAATGGGGTGTCCCCACAAAGGACGACCGAAAACTCTTTGAATTTATGCTGCTGGATTCGTTCCAGGCTGGATTGAGCTGGTCTATAGTGCTGAAAAAGAGGGAAAACTTCCGGGCTGCCTTTGCAGAATTTGACCCGGTTCGTATCGCAGAGTTTGATGAACAAAAAATCGAATCTTTGATTGCCGATGCGGGGATCATCCGCAACAAATTAAAGATCCGGAGCGCCATCAGCAACGCCTGTCTTTTTCTGACCATCCAAAAAGAATGTGGTTCTTTTCAGCACTACATCTGGGATTTTGTGAACCACGAGACCATCGTAAATTCCTGGGGAAAAGAGTCCGAAATTCCTGCCACCAGCCCTGCATCAGATGCCCTGAGTGCTGATCTCAGGCAGAGGGGATTCAAATTCGTTGGCTCTACGATCTGCTATGCTTTCATGCAGGCGGCAGGTCTCATCAATGACCACCTCCTTCATTGTTTCCGGCATCCGCATAATTCTGATAGTAGCAATAGAATAAAGATTGACGACAATAAGAAATGAAAAAGCTGTGACTCCTAAAAATATATTGAAAACTAACCTGACCGGTCAACCCACCGCCGTTATACTGGTATCGGGCGGCATGGATAGTTGTGTATCCGCTGCCTGCGCCATTGAGGATGGGTACGAACCGGCATTTCTGCATTTGAACTACGGTCAATTGACCGAGGCTCGTGAATTAAAGGCGTTCCGGGAGATTGCAGATCATTTCCACGTTAAAAAGCGGTTGGTGACGGATGTTGGCTATCTGACCCAAATCGGGGGCTCGGCCTTAACCGATACTTCCATCGCTGTTCCCCCTTCCAATCTCGAAACCGCAAACATACCGGTAACCTATGTCCCATTTCGAAATGGGAATATACTCAGCATCGCTGCCAGCTGGGCAGAAGTACTGAGAGCCAGAGCGATTTATATTGGAGCGGTTGAGGAGGATTCATCAGGATACCCCGATTGCAGCAGAGCATTTTATGATGCTTTTGAAAATGCCATCCGGGAGGGGACAAAACCAGAAACAAGACTGAAAATTGTCACACCACTGATCCGCTTGTCAAAACAGGAAATCGTTACCCTGGGCATTAAATTAGGGGCTCCGCTGCATTTGACATGGAGCTGTTATCAAAGGGAAGATCATCCCTGTGGCGTATGTGATTCGTGTGCACTGCGGGCCAGAGGCTTTCAACAGGCCGGAATTCCGGACCCTTTGCTGCAGGCCTAAACAGATTAGTAACACGGCAGTTTCTCAATTTTTATTTGCCCCCGACGGGCGGTTGGGTCAATTCCCCAGAATATTATTCAACAGAGCGATGACATCGAGTATGTTGATGGCACCGTCAAAATTGATGTCAGCAATAGTCTCCTCTGCAGGAGTCGGTGTATCGACACCCAGAATGAAATTGACCATGATGACGATATCCACAACATTCAATTCGCCATTATCATCCAAATCACCGGGCAGGGGAACTTGATTATATGACATGACACGCAGATTATCCACATAAATCCCGTCACCGTGGACTCCTCCGTCCGAAGCCAGAGTAAATTTTAACCATACTGCAGAAGCACCGGAAAACTCATCGAGCAGTAAAAAATCGAGCAGCAAAAAATCTTCAACCCAGTCAGATTGACCGTCATAGCCGAACTCCCCCGGAACCTGTACTCCAAAGCCTGATCCGCTTTCGGTATAATTGCCCTGTAAGGAGGTCCAGTTTACCCCGTTTGTTGAAGCCCAAACCTGGGCAAAGTCGTATTTATTTTCGATATCCCAGCTAATCTCTGCCTGCAAATAAGCATAGACCGATTGGGAAAGATCGAAGGGTTCAATCAGCGTCATCGAGGTATTCGTATTATTAGCATAATCCCCCCCCGGACTATCTGTGAATGAATAGGCCCCTTCGAAAGAATTCTCTGAGATATTCCAGTTATCCGTCTGCCATAGGGCTGTACCGGATTCGGCATCATCTGCAAAGGCAACTGAAGGCACACCGATTCTTAATACTGTGGTATCAGAGAAAGTAAAGTCCTGTGCATCCGCAGCAGAAACGATAAAGGTCAGCATATCTCCATTCTGGGCAGCATCAGAGATTGCAAAGTTCGTGATAAGGCCGAGATCCACAGATTCACGGGGGTCTAAGGGAGAGAGATCAAGGGGCTCGAGATCGGCCGTTGCATCACCGAGTATTTGGACAGAAAGCTGAACATCTGATTGGGACTGGGAGAGCCCCCTGTTCATCACCGTCAAACCGAAAGGATAACTGTTCCCCGGCAGGAAACTTTCATCATTAAAATAAACCGTACTTTGGTAAGAAGGACCAACTGACCAGGCTGCAAACAGATTTGCATTCAAGTTTTCCTCGGCAATGGGGAGTATCCTGTCGGATGAAGGCCAGAAACCATCGTTAGAATTACCTACCTCCGGTGTGAAACTGATGATGCCCTGATCATTGTACATCCATGAATCGGAATCACCATTGACGGCATAGTTCACTGTTTCCATGTCAGTTCCGAAAAAGTAATTATTGTAGTTTGTCATTTCAATGCCGAAATCCTGAAAAATTGCAAGATCAGGATCAGGGGGCAGTTCTCCGGGAATTGCTCCCGAGGGCATAATGAGAAGATTTCCATAAGCGTGATAATTGAGAGCGATCTTGAAATCATGGGCAATGACAAAGTCACGAACGGCTTGTGTTTCCACCTCGGAAAAGGCAGCAGCGCCCCGATAGGTTTGGTTACACATGTCCCCGCTGGAACCCTGATTGTCATAGTCCCAGTTGAAACCGTAATTTCGGTTGGGATCCACTCCGCGATAACTACTGGCAGGGCAGCCCGGCAGCCGATTCTTACGCTGCATTCCGCCACCGTTCGGGTCGTGTGAGTAGTTGTATTCGTAACCATCGGGATTCACCATGGGGATAAACCACATGTCACGGTTGTCAACAAGAGCAGTCGCCTCAAGGTCACTGCCATAATTGTTCACCAGATGGTACATGAAATAGAGGACAGTCATTATGCCCTCCGGCTCCCGAGCATGGTGCAGGGCAGTAAAGAGGATTTGGGGTTCACCCTCATCGAGTTCTGGATTATCAGAAATGCGAACGGCATAAATTGGCCGGCCTTCATAGGTGCTGCCGATCTCGATTTTGCTGCTGACCAAATCAGGATGATCATCGTGGAGTTCATCCAAATGCTGGACGACCTCATCGAAAGTATAAAATCCTCCCATGGATCCAAACCCAAAATCACGGTGGTAATTCTCCGTGAGTCTTGCTGCGTAGAAATCAGGGAGGTTCTCGATGAGAATTTCCGGTGTATAACCCAGTGATTCCAGCAGACCAATTTCATCAGAGGAAGCGGAAAATTCCAGATATTCAGGGATGCGGATATCACTCCCTTCCAGATCGATCCCCAGAGTTGTGATTTGTTTCACATCCTGCTGTGAAACATTTTTTAGACGAATTAAACTATATTCACGCTCTGCAAAAAGGAGAGAGCCGACAACCAGAAGTTCGATGAGGTATTTCATATTCTTTACCCAATGATGACATTGATGATGGCAATGACATCGAGAATATTTACAATGCCATCCCCGTTTAGATCGGCCAGGGTGAGGGCATAGCCATTGAGCTCGCCCATCCCGAGGATGTGGTTCACAACCATGACGATGTCGAGAACATCGAGGTTTCCATCCTGGTTCACGTCACCGGGCTGGCTGGGTTGCCCGCCGATGGCATTAAAGTCATAATACCCGGCAATTGGCAGATTGTCAGCGCGGCCAGAATTATCCTCTGCATGGATGTAATATTGAATCTCTGTATCTATGGACTGACTGGGTATCGTCGCAAAATATTCATCGGCATTCGCTGTTGCAGTCATGGGCAAGACTTCATAATTGTCCATTGATGAATTCTTCCAGCTGACGGTAACATTATCCATGATGAGTGCCTCTCCGCTCAAGGGGACAATCGTAGCGATAACATCATAACCATCCATGGGGAATTCCTGGTCATCGATGGGGTTATTGAAAATTTCCAACATTTGTAAGTCGGGTATTCCTTTGGCTCTGCAGTGCAGTGCATCGGTAGCTTCCCAGGATCCGGTAAAGCCCAAAACTTCATAACCCGGCAAGGCATCTTCATAGACTGCCAGAGCCTCATCGTCCCACTCGCTGTTCATGATCGGTACAAACACCTTATTGTTCAGAATGAGTGAATTTGTATAGGGCTGGTTCTGGGGTGTGAAAACCCTGAATACTTCATAGGGTTCACCAAAGGAATTATTATGAGTTTCATAGAAATTGGCCACTGTTTCTAATTCATCGTATTGCGAGTGGGTCACGGGGACCTCCCTGATCAGCACTTTTGTTGGAGACAGGTATTTCCCCCAGCAATCGATATGATCGATATAGGTGCCATTGGGATCTTCCATGGTGTAATAATTCGTGATATTGTAATAATCTGCCATAACCTGATCCACTTCTTCTTCCGTCATTCCGGGATTTTCTTCCAGGACCAGGTTAGAGGATGATGCAGTGAAATAACTGTCCGACATGTAATTGCCACCGGTATGAATAAGATCTGAGTCGTAATAACCCGTATTTAGATGCTGTGACATTTTCAAAGGAGCTTGATTGTCATTGGGTCTTGGACGATTATAAGTATGATCAACCACAACGACCTCACCTTCTCCGTCAACGACCCACCAGGGGCCGTAGTCTCTGGTCCAGTAGCTATCGGTAGCGCCTAGAATGAATTCTACGTGATCCATATTAACGCCCCCATTCTGCATGGCCGTGGCAGCTGCGCTTTGCTGTCCGCTGGAGACCAAACAGTAAACGATGACATCTTCAGAGGCTTCGCTGATGATCGATGTGGATATCCCAAAAGGATAGCGGATCAGTACACCTTGCATGCGTTCAAACTCTGCAATATTCCGGATGGGTGAGGGGGGTGGATCAGTCTGCCTTCCGCCCATTTCGTAAATCAAGTGTCGGTTTTGAAATTCTTCTGCTGTAAAGCCAATGGGTAGCTCCTGCACTGTTTCAACAGCGAACATGAAGGAGAACATTGAGAGCAGGAATAGACTTTTAAGTTTCATGGTTCGGGTTCCTTAATATTTGCGATGAGGCTATTCAGAGGTGACGGGAAAATTATCACCAAAACAAATTATTCAGTTGAACGATCTCTGTAGAAATTAAAAAGTTTGCAGTATGTCACAAAGACGAGCATCTGTAACAATTTGTGATGCTACGACGGCATTGGATCAAAATTTTCGACCCGGAAATTGGATGATTATTGATGAAGTCTGGCTTTAATGCCCGTAACAGTTCGTTTGAATTTATCCACCTCGTAATGAGTGTGAAAGAGTTCTTCAATTTGAAAATAAATGTCAGATGGATAATCTTCTTCTTCAAAGTCCATCATAAAATTAGATTCCAGTTTGAGTGTATAATCTCTTATAATTTCTTTTTTACGGACTTTCCCGCGCATATAATTCAGGAGGAATTTTATTTTTCCATCGGTAGTCACATGGAAAATGGGGATGATACCCCAATCGTCAGATTTAGCTTTATAGGTCATGGTGCCATGACCTGCACCTCTGCCCCAGGCAAGAATATCAGCATCCCTCTCAGAAAATTTTATAAAATCCATAAGAACATTGATGACATGAGGCGGGCAATTCTCTTTTAAGGAATCTATAAAGGATTTTTTATTCCATTTGGCCATGGGCAACCTTCCGATTTCAATTTAGATAATCAAGATGCGTAAATAATACACAAAATACATCAAGTAAATTAGAGGGTTTATAAGTCTTGAGGGAAGACATTACTTTAGCTTACCCTATGTTTTTTATGAACGCGGAATTCAAATGGTGGTAAAGCGTCAAGTAAAATGAGTGCATGAGATAACTTTTGGGAAATAAACACTGATGTCAAGATTGTCTCTTCAATAGGATAATTATTTGGAATACAAATTGGACCGTACCAAATTTTCTTTGATTTATCACTGGTACAGTGATAAATTTACTGAAATTGTAAGATAATTATCGGCAGCAACGACGATAATACACTAGAAATCTCAATCCTTAACTTCAAGGAGATCTAAAAATGAAAAAATATTCAACACTTCTAACATTGCTTCTCCCACTTTTCCTTTATTCGCAGACGGATCTTTCTGGAACTATATCAGGGGATCTTACGCTGGATATTGCAGGCAATCCCTATACCATTATCTCTAATGTCACGGTTGATAACGGTGTTACCCTCACGGTTGAGTCGGGAGTCACCGTCCAGTTCGACGCTTCAACACGTCTCTACATCAATGGCAGCATTGATGCAAGCGCTGCGGTATTCACCTCATCCTCCGGTTCACCGGCCTCCGGGGACTGGGATTACATTCAAGTCGGTGATGCCTCCTGGAGCGGGGGTGCCGTTTTTACTGATTGCAGCCTTTCGTATGGTAGCAAATTATACTTGTATGATGGGTCCGCTTCTTTTACCAATTGTACCATAAACCATTTTGCATTGAGCGGAATTGAGGTCCTGGCTGCAGGCTCGCTGAATATTAATGGCGGATCACTTAACAGTGTTGGGTCCAATGGTGTCATCCTGCGCGAAGGCAGCAGCGCGGTGATCACCGATGGGGATTTCAGCAATGCAGGCAAGGCTCTGACAATGGAGGGCAGCACAACTGCTACTGTAAATGGACTGAGTATTGCTACCAGCCTATGGCCCATCTGGTTCGATGGTCCGGGCACTTTGACATTGTCCGGAATCGTCAATCTTACAGGTAATACGAATGATAAAATTTATGTGAATCACGGCAGTAATTTGAACGACTGGAGTCTCCCGGCCGTGGACATCCCCTATTATTTCAACAGTAATTATACAGTGAACAACAGTGGCAGTCTCGCCATAGCAGATAATGAATTGCAGTTCAACAGCGGGCGGATACTTTACGTCAATGGTGATCTGGCGGGAGACGGGGCCACCTTCACTTCTGCAGCTTCCTCACCTGCAGCGGGCGACTGGAATTATATTCAGGTTGGCAATGCAACCTCAACCGGATCAGCAACGCTTTCGAATTGCCAGATCAGTTATGCCAGTAAATTCTTCGTCAAGAATGGGACAGCAACGCTTGACATTTGCACCATCGAAAACATGTCCCTATACGGTATTGAGACTGCCTCAACAGGCTCACTAAATCTTTCGAATTCCACCCTCAACGGATCAGGTGATTCCGGACTTTTGGCCAGAGCAGGGTCAGAGGCAACACTAAATAATGTGACCGTCAGCAATTTTACGAAAGGCGCAGTGATAAACTCCTCATCAACCATTGACCTGACGGACTGCAGCATCAACTCCTGCAATTACCCCGTCTGGTACGATGGTGCTGGCGGGCTAACTTTTAACGGTACCGTGGCTCTAACGGGGAATACCAATGATCTCATTTATATCAATCACTCGAATAACAGCAATGACTGGATTCTGCCAGAAGCAGCAATCCCTTATTACCTGCCCTCAAATTATACGGTTAATAATGGCGGCAGCCTGTCCGCTGGGGGTAATATGCTTTCGATCAACGCTGACCGAACGCTGACTGTATTGGGTACACTAACCGGTGACGGAGCCGAATTTACCTCTGCCGCCGCATCACCTGCAGATGGAGACTGGAATTACATTCAGGTGGGAAATAACACATCCGCCGGAAGCCTAAATTTGAACAATTCCCAGATAAGCTATGCCGATGAATTTTATGTCTATAATGGTACTGCGATGCTGACAAACTGTACGCTGGAAAATATACAATTCTACGGAGCAGATGTGGCAGCAAATGGGATTTTACTCATGACGAACTCAAACCTTACGGGAAATGGAAGCCGCGGTCTCTTTGCCCGAACCGGCTCGAATTCCACTCTGACCTCTGTCACGATCTCGAATTTCACGGATGGTCTTTATATTGAAAACGGAGCGACAGTAAATATGACGGATTGCAATATCAATACCTGTGCCTGGCCTGTGCATTATGTTGGACCCGGTTCTCTCATCTTGAATGGATCAAACGATCTTACCGGAAATACGAATGATGCAATTAATGTCAGCCACACCTCAAACAGCAATGCCTGGGTTCTGCCGGAGACAGATTTGCCGTTTCAGTTTAATTCCAATTATACGGTAAGCGATGGCGGCAGTTTTGATATCGGTGGTAATACACTGGAATTCCCTGCAAATGCTAATCTTTATATTTATGGCACCATGACCGGTGACGGTGCAACCCTCACTTCGACAACCTACTCTGAAACATCCGGCTGGTGGTCCCTGCTTCAGGTCGGCAACAGCAGCTACAGTGGTAGTGTAACGCTGTCCAACAGCACCTTACAGTATTTTTCAAGACCATACATTCAAAACGGGAATATGACCTTAACTGGCTGTACCCTGATACACAATACGCGTGGAGCAGAAGTTCTCGGCAACGGTACCCTCAACATGGAGGATTGTCTCGTCAGCAGCATTGGAGATATAGGTATCTACGCCCGCAACGGTTCAGTGTCCAATCTCAATAATACCCAAATAGAACATTATACGGATGGTGTCTATATTGAACAGGGTGCATCCGTTAACATGACTGATTGTACTATTACCAATTGTGAATGGCCAATATATTATCAGGGTCCCGGTTCCCTTACTATATCGGGGACTCATGATTTCAGCGGCAACACCAACCAGGCTGCTTATGTTGCCTTCTACAGCCATTCAAATCACTGGACGATTCCACATTTGGAGATTCCCTATTATTTTTATTCTTCATTGACTGTTAATGATGGAGCCATTTTCGAAATCACCAGTGGGAATGTCTTAAAATTTGTATGGGGTGCGCAACTGGTCATTAACGGTACGCTTATCGCGGATGCAGACCCTGACGATTTCATTTATTTTACTTCAATTTATGACGATAACTGGGGCGGAGATACCAATAATGATGGGTCTGATTCAGCACCGGGATCAAGCCAGTGGTATGGAGTCATCTTTAATGACAGCAGTCATGATGCAGCCTGCCTGATGGATCGCTGTAAATTGCGTTATGCAGGTTATGGCAACACAGGCGGCATTTCCATGTACAATGCCAGCCCAACCATTGATGCCTGCGAGCTGACCAATAATTATTACGGCGTGATCATGCAGTATGACTCCAATCCGGTTTTTACGAATAATGTTATTGGCTCCAGTGATATGACGCCAATTGCAATGTCTTTTGAGGCTGATCCCATATTTTCTGACAACAGTTTCTCCTTCTCCGACAATGCCTATGACGCCATTGGTCTTATCGGCGGTACCCTCACAGCCAATGCCACGCTTAGCAAACGGTCTGTGACGGATATCCCCAATGTGACCTACCTGCTGCTGAGTAAGATCACGGTTCCTGCTGATCTTTCCCTGACGATCAATAAGGGCATTGTGATCAAAGGTTATTCAAATTCACATTATTTCGAAATTCATGGAACGCTGACTGCCAATGCAACATCCGATAGCATGATTGTCTTCACCTCTGTGAAAGACGATAATTACGGGAATCCCGGGGATACCAATAAAGATGGTACGCAGTCTTCACCGGCTGTAGGTGATTGGGGTGGTTTTTTCTTCACACCGGAAAGTGATACTTTGAGCATCATCGATCATTGCAGAATTAAATACGCCTACTTACCTAATTTTTATTATAACAATGAATCTCTATGGTATTATTCTGCAATTGCGACCTATAGTGCCAGACCTACCATCTCGAACAATATCATAGAGAATGCAACCTACGGGGTAGTCTGTTATCATGATTCTGATCCGGTAATCGAAAATAATGAAATGATCAATATCTCCTCAACGCCCTTTGCAATTAGTGTTACCGCGAACCCCACATTTACGGGGAATACCTTTACGAATGCGGGGTACAACGCCCTGGGGCTTTTGGGGGGCTATGCCAGCGTGAACGGTACCCTGTACCAGCGAACTGTTGCAGGATATGAGAATATCACCTATTTTTTATTGAGTGATCTGACCATCAACAACGGATCCTATATCGACATTGAACCGGGGATCGTGATTAAAAATAATACAAATGTTTCAATCATTGTCGATGGTGGGCTGATCATCGCCGGGACAGCCGATAACGAGATTGTACTGACCTCGATTAAAGATGACAATATCGGGAATCCACTCGATACAAACGGTGATGGAAACGGCTCAATGCCGGACTGGGGAAACTGGTATGGGATTCGCTACAACGAAACCAGTGATGACAGTTATTGTCTTATCGATCAATCACAGATAAAATATGGTGGTAATGGAAATTATGGAGCAGTCTCTTTCACTAATGCCAGCGGGGCGGTACAAAATTCTGTGATCTCCGGTTCCTATTATTACGGAGTATGGTGCAACGGACAGTCTTCGCCGCTCATACAAAATGTCACCATTGAGAATTGCAGGCTGGACCCCATCGCCATGTCACTGAAAGCGAACCCTCAATTTTCAGGGATAAGCTTCACAGCCAACGGCAGTCAGGGTATTTTCATTCTGGAAGGTACCCTCTCTTCAGATGCTGCGCTTGCACAGAGAGATGTGGCCGGAATCAGTAATATTGCCTATATATTACAGAACTTAACGATCAGCAGCAATGCTCTCCTCACCCTGGAACCGGGCGTCGTCCTGAAGTTTCAAAATTATGGCTATATCAGAGTTCAGGGAGCGCTTTCGGCGGTGGGTACTGCAGAGGATAACATCATTTTAACATCAATCTATGATGATTCGGTCAGTGGAGATACCAATAATGATGCGAATAACACGGGTCCCGGGGCAGGGAACTGGGACGGAGTTTTCTTCTATGACAGCAGCGATGATTCGCTGAATGTGGTAAAAAATTGCCAGATCAATTATTCCGGCCGTTCAAGCTACGCCTTTGAATCAAACTATTATAACGGGTCACTGCGCTTTTCGAATGCTTATGCCGATATCGACAGCTGTTTGATCCAGCAGTCTTCAACCAATGCTGTGGGTATCTATGGCTCCGCAAACCCCTTGATCCACAATACACAAATGTATTCGATATCCTATGAGCCTGTCTATATGAGTATGTTTGCCGATCCGACCTTCAGCAACAATGAAGTGCTCAATGCGGGGCGTCTTTCAATTGGAGTTCATGCTGAAACCTGGTCACAGAATGACTCCATCCCGGTTCGAAATTTCGCCGGTTTTGACAATATCACTTATACCTTATGGGGGCAGTACACTATCAATACAGGGACCACTATCACGATCCCCGAAGGGATTGTTATAAAAGAACCCTGGAATACAGGAAACTTCATCGTCAATGGAGAACTTCAGGTTGAGGGAACGGAAGAAAACCCGGTTGTATTCACCTTTATTTCCGACGATGATTATGGCAATCCACCGGACACAAATCAGGATGGCGGAGGCAGTTCTCCGGTTATTCAGGGAGGGATTTGGCTTACTTTTAACGATGTCAGTGATGATGCGAGTGTCATCGACCATGCAGTATTCCGCTATAAGGACTGGGGCATGGGTACGAATACCGCTTCTCCCTCAATAACCAATAATCTTTTTGAGCATTTGAATCAGGGAATCGGGTCAAATGGAACTTCAGAACCCGTGATCACGGATAATATTTTTAATGATCTGGTTTACTACCCGTTAAGAATATCACTGGTTTCCTATCCTGCGGCCACTGAAAATAATCTGATCTCCGGCACGACCTGGAAAGGGATCAGCATAATTTCTGAAACATTGGCTCAGGATGTTCTCCTGCCTAAAAGATCATTTGGCGGGATTGAAAATATCTCCTATATTTTTGACAATTATACGGTCGGCACGGGTGCTACCCTAACCATCGAACCCGGAGTTGTCTGTAAATTTTTAGACAGCAGGGGGCTTACCGTATATAAAGGCCTAATGGCTCAGGGGGGTGCAACTTTTGATAGTACGATCGTCTTTACCAGTATAAAGGATGACTATTACGGCGGTGACACGAATTCAAATGGAGCGGCTGATGTTCCCTATAATTATATCTGGTATGGGATTGTATTTGGGAGTCAGTCCCTCGATCCGCTTTGTAATCTGCAGCACTGCATCATCAATCATGCTGGCTATCAGTGGGGGAATCAACAAGGAGGAGTAACAGCTTTCAGTGCAAATCCAACGGTACAGTATTGTTCGTTTTATAACGATTATTGGGGTGTTAATGCCTATGGGGCGGCGAATCCGGTCATTAATTATTGTGATTTTACCGCTATTGCATATGAGGCTGTTCATAATCATGACCAGAGTTTTGTCATCAATGCAGAGAACAACTGGTGGGGTGATAATTCGGGGCCAACCCATATCGATAACCCCGGCGGTACGGGAGAACCCGTTTCTGACAGTGTGGATTATGACCCTTGGCTCACCGATGGTGCCATGAATCCCAGAATGGGGGATGTGAGTCTGAACGGTGCAATCCAGGCTTTTGATGCGTCCCTGATCCTGCAATATACTGTGGGGAATATCGATTTAAATGAGATCCAGCAACTTGCCGCAGATGTGAGCGGCAATGGAGGTGCTGATGCCATAACCGCTTACGATGCCAGCCTGATACTGCAGTATGTGGTCGGTTTGATTCATTCTTTCCCGGCAGAGGAGCTCTACTTCGAATCGCCCTTGCACTTTACGGAGACGAAGCTACAGCTTGATGATCAAAATGTCAATCAGGGAGATGTGTTTGAGATGCCGGTCTATCTGGATCATGCAACAGGGCTCACGGCTATGGAGGCGACTCTAACTTACGATCCTGATTTGCTGGTTTTATTAAGCGTGGAACCTGTAGGTGATGCGGCAGGGATGAACTTCATATCCAATTCAAACGAGGAAGAAGGCAGCTTGAAGCTGGCACTGGCGGGTGTACAATCCCTGCAGAACGAACTGCAGGTTTTTAAAGTGACTTTCCAGGCCGCAACGGATATCTCGGGTCAGATCTCTACTCCCATCAGCATCTCCCGCTTCCTGGCCCATGAAGATGATCTCACTTCAATCTCGAAATCGGGAAATATCCTGATCCAGGGAACTCCGGAAAAGTTTGCCCTGCATCCTGCATATCCGAATCCCTTTAATCCTGATACCGTAATCGGGTTTGATCTTCCAAAGGATACGGATTTAACCTTAGTGGTTTACGATATGATGGGAAGACCTGTTACAGACTTGATGAGTGGGCATGTAAAAGCTGGTTATCATATGATTAAATGGAATGCAAATGCTTATGCTTCAGGTGTTTATTTTATTAAATTAGTAACAGCGGAGTATTCAGAAAGCCAAAAAGTGATGCTGTTGAAGTAGGATAACAATTAAATTGTCACCTGGCACAGATCAGGACATGAAAGGGCATGTACAATGAAATTCATAAAGTTTGTTTTATTATCGATGGCATTGCTGGTTGCGGGGCTTTGGGCAGATCCCATTGCCCTGCGAATTCCGAATAATCTCACAGCTTTGGCAGGCGATATAATTGATGTTCCCATTTATGCAGACAGCAGTTTTACGGGTGAGAATGTACTTTCTTATCAATTGCGCATCAACTACAGCGGCTCGCTCCTTCAGTTCCAGGAAGTGATCAACACCGGTACCATTTCGGAAGCCTTTGGACCCGCCACCGTGAATGACAGTAACAGCGGCACATTGATCATGGCCGGCGCCGGAGTGGAACCCCTGAGTGGTTCGGGTACCCTGTTGATAATCCGCTTTCTGTGTCTGCAGGCCGGTGGAAGTTATTTGCAGTTTTATCCGCCTGCCTATAACTACTTCAACGAAGGCAGTCCGGGGATCACGCTGCTTGACGGGTATCTTCAGGTCTATACCCAACCGACTCTGTATATTTCGCCGGCAAGTGGCACGCTGATCATTGGTGAAACTCTCCAATTCGCAGCGAACGGGACACCACCCTATGTATGGTCAGTGACAAATGAAGAAGTTGCCTCCATTGACGATACGGGTTTATTGACGGCGCTTGCACAAGGTACCTGCAGGGTCGAGGCTGTTGACAATCTAGGCGTCAGTGGAACCAGCGCTCTGATCGACATACGCAGTTTTGCTTTGTCGCTGCCGGATTCCAGTGTCTGGCAGGGTGAAACGATCGATATTCCCATTTACGCTTCTGACCTGACAGATTTCGATATCACCGCCGGCAGTCTGACATTGCAGTTTAATCCCAATCATCTGACACCGGAAAGCATCATTACAGAGGGAACACTCCTGGAAGGATTTTCAGAACCGGTCTATAATTTCCCCGGAGGGAGTTACCTGTATGTATCCTTTGCCACCATCTCACCTCTGGCGGGGAGTGGTGTCTTGTTCTATATCGAATTCGTAGCGACAGCACTGAACTGGGGTGGGTCTTATATAAATTTCAATTCTGATCTGTTCAATGAAAATCTGACAGCACGCACGAGAGATGCCTACTTTACGGTGTATCAGCTGCCCTCTGTTGTTGTTGCGCCTAACACATCAGTTCTGGTTGCCGGAGATACATTGCGTTTCAGCGCCAGCGGCGGCCTTGCACCCTACAGCTGGTCCACAACCGATACTTCTGTTGCCACCGTGGATGAAGCAGGGCTGCTTACGGCGATCCACAGTGGTATTGTTCAGGTAGCAGCGACGGATTCGGTGGGTGCAGTGGGTATCTCCGGAAATATACAGATCTTCGATACAACTCTGTCCCTGCCGGATGTGTATGCTACAATTGGAGCAGACTACGATTACCCCGTGAATATCGGTGAGCTGCCTCCGGGGCAGCTGTTGAACTCATGCCAGATCAGCCTTAACTTTCAGCAGCCCGAGCTTGAATTCATTGAGGTCGTCACTGAGGGCAGTCTGACCGATAGCTGGAGTTATGCCTCCAATGTGACAGACAATCAACTAACGATTGCCGGAGCCGGAATTACAGGTGTCAGCTCGGCAGGCACCCTGGTATATCTGCGCTTTCACACAACCGCAGAATTGAGTATCGGTGAATGGGCTTATGTTAATTTCTCCACGGTCCTGCTGAATGAAGGGGTACCCCTGCCGCTTACGGATAACGGCTACATCATCGGTTCGGATGCCATTTACGGTTGTACCGACTCAGAGGCCTATAACTATAATCCTGATGCAACTGTAGATGATGGCAGTTGTTATGGTATGCGGGGTGATCTGAATCAGGATGGTGCCCGGGATATTCTGGATATTGTCAGGCTGGTAGGGATCATCATCGGTAGCGTTCCGAATCCTACGGATTACGAACTGTGGGCCGGAGATTTGAATGGAGACAGTGCTCAGGATATTTTGGATATCGTTACACTTGTGGGCTGGATCATCAACGGCTAGATAGTCTATAGAAAGCAAGCCGTTCGGAAGGCTGAATTAGGACATCCCGAGTTGACGGGTATGGCAAAGGGAAGGCTGGACAAAGGTATATTATTTTTGAACCAATACGTATCCGGACCGGGAATCGGTTTCCGTTGGTTTTCGGTAGATATTGGTTTGTAAGCAGAATACAGATTCGATTTTGAATTTGTAAAAGCAGTGAAATGACAGGCTGTGAAGAGACCCGGAGACAGTTGATGATGGTAGAATTTTCAAATGTGTTATACGGCATATTTTGCGGTATAGTGCAGAAATGAAAAGCAGAGAATATTGCTGTATATCACAATACTGACAGAAAGTTAGAACAAATAGTGCTATTTTGTTTATACGGCTGTTTCAGCCGTATAGTGCAGATATGCGAGCCGTATAATCATTGTTATACCTGAAAGGAGTCAACTATAAATAATTAGCCATGGGAAGAATCGAATTCAACATTATTG
>CAZIYQ010000038.1:0-16476 GCA_964543505.1 uncultured bacterium
TGGCTTCAGCAGTTTCATCATTGCAGCGCTGACCTCCCGTTTCGTCTTCCCTCTCATCAGTCTTGAGGGCAGTGGACTGTGGGTGCTGCTGTCATCACCTCTGAAAATCACACAGTTGTTAAAACAGAAATTCTGGTTATCTTTCATTGTCTTTTTCACCCTGGCGGAGGCTGTTTCGCTGGCCAGTAATTTATTTTTAACTCTGGATATGTTTACGGCCATAATATCATCCGTCATGCTGATTATGATGAGCCTGGTACTCATAAGTCTCTCGCTTGGGTTTGGCGCTGTATTCGCTCAGTACCATGAAAGGAATCCCTTAAAAATCAGCTCCGGCACCGGCGGCATCATCACCATTGTGACCAGTCTGGTCTATGTAAGTCTGATGGTCAGTGTGATGGCTCTGCTACTGTGGTTCGCCGCTAATTTGGAATTCACCTATTGCTTACTCGTTGGGGCGCTGACCCTCGCTTTGAATTGTATTCTGATCTACCTGCCGCTGAAATGGGGACACAACACACTGCTGAAAACAGAGTTGTAGAGGATGATCATCCATAGAGTAAAGCAAAAGTTAAGCTATCGGCCATCATTTTACGGATTGAGTCAAACTCTCGAATACGAGTCCGATTAATATGTCCCCCTCATAAGGGGGATTCAGGGGGAGGAATCACTGGTTTAACAGGTCTTCACGGTTTGATTCAGTTCCCTCCAGAGTTGTGATAATTTACAACGATATAGGAAACACTAAAGAGCATTTTCACCCCCTGCCAGGTGGAGCCAGAGGGGGGTGTGAAACCCTTCGGGCTGTCGGCAGTGATTTTACAGATTGAGTCAAGCTCTCGAATACGAGTCCGATTAATATGTCCCCCTCGTGAGGGGGATTCAGGGGGAGGAATCACTGGTTTAACAGGTCTTCACGGTTTGATTCAGTTCCCTCCAGAGTTGTGATAATTTACAACGATATAGGAAACACTAAAGAGCATTTTCACCCCCTGCCAGGTGGAGCCAGAGGGGGGTGTGAAACCCCTCGAGCACTTTTAACTTTTCCCGCCACCCTTCGGGCTGTCGGGCAAGCATTTTTAACTCTTCCCCTGCCCCCATTGGGAATGAACTCTCAATTCCTAATTTCTAATCTCTTCATTCATTTTCTAACTCTAACCATATCCTAATCCAATCCCAATAATTTCCTAACATTCGCAGGGTAAACTTGGGTGCCCGGTAAATCTGTCTTTATTCTGAATTCAGCATAAACAGATTTCCGGTAACCAGACAACCAAGACAAGAGGAATTAATGAAAATACAAACATTGTTATTCATCATCATCGGAATTGGAATATCCGCCGCCCAAATAACCGGACGGATCCATGGTCTTGTGACAGATGTTGAAACAAACACACCTGTGATCGGAGCCAATATATGGATCTATGGAACCCAAATTGGTATAGCCTCGGATTCGGACGGAAAATTCATTTTAGATTCAATCGATCCTGGTATTTATGAAATCAGGATTACTCATATCGGATACACAGATCAAATCCTTACAGAGGTCAGGGTACTACCCGGAGAAATCACTCCACTCAACATCAGACTTAATGTTGCGCCAATCCAGACAACCGATATCAGAGTACATGTGACGGCCAAATCAGATGGTGAGATCAACCGGTTATTAGAACAGAAACAGGCAGAGTCCATCATGAGTAGTATCAGTGCAGCCGAAATCCGAAAAACTGGAGATTCAAATGCTGGTCAGGTTCTAAAACGTATTACAGGAGTCACCGTTGTGGATGAAAAGCAGGTAATTGTCCGTGGTTTGGGTGAACGGTACTCCAGCACTTTATTAAACCATGTAGGCGTTCCCAGCCCTGATCCCGATGGTAAATCCATTCCGCTGAATCTATTCAGTTCGGCACTCATCGAAAAGATCAATGTATTCAAGTCTTTTACCCCCGATCTTCCCGGTGCTTTTGCAGGAGGAATTGTTGATATACGGACCAAATCTTATCCGGATGGATATACTTTCAACACGAAAGCATCTGTGGGAAACGACAGTAATCTGAATACTGCTCGCTATCTGCGTAATGACTTGTCAGGTGTTTCGAATTTTTTGGGCTTTGGTAGCGGAATTCGCGCTCTCCCAGGCATTATCCCTACGGA
The DNA here is from genome assembly GCA_964543505.1 of uncultured bacterium. Classification (GTDB taxonomy): domain Bacteria; phylum Fidelibacterota; class Marinisomatia; order SCGC-AAA003-L08; family JACNLC01; genus JAADGM01. The sequence goes on from CAZIYQ010000038.1 coordinate 2,155, forward strand.
CCAGCCATTACCGCGGCAGAGCAACTTCTACTTCTATCAGATCCCTGATGATTTTCATCCAGAATTGGATGTCCTAGCATATCCCGATCGGCCGGAAAATGATCCCTTAAATCTGTTTATCACAACGCCTTACCAAGTGAAACGCATCAAAATGTACCGAAGCTACTTGGGAGACATGGCACGATCCTTCAAAACGGATTACCAATTTCACAAGACTAATCCCGGTATTCCTGTGAGTTTAGGAGTAAGTGGCGGAAATAACTGGACGGTCAATAATGATCTGGAATATGGGTTTTATACATTGGGATCTTTCTCAAACAATTATGGGTTTACATCCACCCACAAGAATCTGTTGACCCGGGTCAGTGAGGACAGCATGGCTGTTGATGAAACCTTGGACATCAGCAGTTCTTCCTACAACACCAATCTGGGGTTGAGTGCCAGTGCCGGTTTAAAATGGCGTAAAAAGCTCAAGGTCGATTTTAACTCCATTTATACGCATAGCAGCAAGGATGAAATCAAGTATGTGATCGGGACGGTTTATGATCTGGACAATCCAGCGGGGTTGCTCATGTCTCATCCCTATCAGGAAAAGAGCATTAAAAGTATATCCCTCCGAACAGAGGTCAACGACCTTTTCGATTTTCCCGGGTTTAAACACAATTCACTTAGCGCCCTTTACAGTGACAGCCGATCAAAATTGAATGAGCCGGATCGTAAGGACCATTATTATGATTTGGATTTTCAGAATGACGGTACGATTGGCGATCCGATCATCGGATATAATTTAATGCATACCAGCTACCTCGCTCCTGGTTATCGCTACTTTTCTGGTGGGTGGGAGACAGCCAATACCACCTCTTTCGATTATGTACTGGAAGGCCAGTTGAAATTAAAATTTGGGTATCGGTCCGATATCCGTAAGCGGACCTTTTCAAAGCGAGTCTTTAATTATGGATATTTTAATGAAAATACTCCATGGTCAACAGCCATCCCCGCCGAGTGGAGAGAAGTCACCAATGAAGATTCCATGATGTGGTTTTTAAATGAGGACCATTTCTATTCTTACAATGCCGAACAGGATTCATCTTCTACGAACGGGATCATCCTCCTTGAAGACCAAAATGATATTAACCAGAACGCTTACCATGCAACTGAAAAGATCACCGCAGGATATGCTATGGCTACCGTACCATTGATTAACACTACCATCGGGAACATCATTTTGGGTTTCCGCAGTGAAAAATATGACTTGGCACTTTCACCCTTTAATCCCGTGACCAATAAGTCTGCGACAACATCAGCAGTTGTTCCGGTAGATACCACGCTAATGATCAATGAAATGGAGATTGATACTACTTTGATGCTTACCCAAAGAGTACCACTTACCTCAAATTTACACACCAATGACCTGTTACCCTCCTTGTCAGTTATGATCAATACTTCGGATAAATCACAACTGCGTGCTTCAGTTTCCCGAACTGTGGTTAGGCCGCAATTCAGGGAAATAGCCCCGTATCCATACATTGAATTCCATGGTGGCCAGCGGTCTATAGGGAATATTTACCTGAAAACTACTACCATCCGGAATTATGACCTACGATGGGAATATTACCCGTCAGCATCCCAAATGGTATCGTTGGGAGTATATGCAAAATCTTTTACAAATCCAATTGAAGTGTCACTGATTAAACAAACAGATAACAAGTATTACCAGACATGGCAGAATGCAAAATATGGGTGGTCACGAGGGATAGAATTTGAAACTGTGATCAAACTTCAAATTTTACCTGTTAGTAAGGGATTAAGCACTTTCAATTTTAATGCTATATATACAAAGTCACAAGCACTTTCGGACAGTAATGTTGTTATCTATAACAACGGAAGAATTGAAACTCGAAATGCCTCTGCCAACCTGAAGCGGCCTCTTCAGGGACAATCCGATATGGTCTTGAATGCTAGTTTTTATTTTCAGCACCATTCCGGTTGGGACTTCAATATCGCATATAATACGTTCTCAAAACGGCTTGCCTATCTGGGAGCCGGACAGTTGGAAGACGAATATGAATATCCATTCCACACTTTGGATATTGTACTCGGAAAACGGATCGGGAAAAGTTTCAGAATAGCTCTGAAAGGTAGGAATCTGTTGGATTCAGTTCACAAGTTTGGGATAGCGGATCCCGGGAATAAAAACCGGATTCTTGTTACCCGAAACTGGAAGCCCGGAACAACACTGAGTTTTGATATTTCTTACGATTTGACAAAGTAAGATTCATGATCATCTCGTCCAACAGTTTCTTAAAAAATAAACAACACTTCACTAAAAATAAGGATTAAAATGATGTTATTTGTTAAACGTTGGATTACGAGAATCATGTTGGGCTTGTTTGGGTTTTTAAGTTCACTGTCAGCACAGGTCAATATCAGCGGGGATATTGTTACTGATGAAACCTGGTCACCTGGAACCGAATATTTTCTGGTAGGACAGACATTCGTGCAACCAGGAGTAACCCTGACAATAGAAGCGGGTACCACAATCAAAGCGCTGCCTGATGATGGCAACGGATTAGCTCCAACGCTCGTAATATTACGTGGGGCACAAATTATTGCCGAGGGCACTGCAGATGCTCCGATCACCTTCACTTCCGCACTGCCGGAAGATCAACTCCCTCAACGAGGAACCTGGGGTGGTTTAATCATTCTTGGGAATGCTCCTATTGGTGCTACCGGTGGTGAAGATTTTGTTGAAGGATTATTTGGCATACCCTTTGGCGGAGATGATCCTAACGACTCATCAGGAATTCTGCGGTATGTGAGAGTATGGTATGGCGGTGCTGTTATTGGTGAGGGCAATGAGATCAATGGATATACTTTTGCCGGTGTTGGTAGAGGAACAGTGGTCGATCACTGTGAAGCAGCTTGGAATCTGGATGACGGATTTGAGTTTTTCGGTGGCACCGTTGATGTGAGCCACTTATCCGTATTGTTTGTGGGGGATGACATGTTTGATACGGATGAAGGCTACGAAGGACGCGGTCAGTTCCTTTTTGGAATGATCGGTGTCAATGATGGGAACCGAGGCTTTGAGATGGATAATCAGACCAATGGTAATATGAACAGTCAACCCCGGTCTTATCCCCAGTTTTATAATGTGACAATGGTTGGATCTGGTGCAGGTGCGACAGCTGATAATGATCAGCTGATCCGGTTGAGAGAAGGTACAGGAGGGGATTTCCGAAACTTGGTATTGTCTGAGGGAAAAGCTCTTGGCGTCAGAATTACGGATGATGCCACCCTGGCACTGATCCCGGATTCATTATACATCAGTCCCAACACCATTATCTGGAATTGTCCTGACGGGCAATTTGGCGGTGATTACGGATTTACCGCTATGGACGAAGATCCCTTGTTCCGGTCGATGGAAGGAAGAGAAACCGGTGGTATTATTGATCCCAGACCGGTGAATAGCGCCAGCCCATTATTCGAAAATGTCGATGATATTGTGCCGGATGATTTTTTCATCAGCACGGACTATAAAGGCGCATTCGGTAGCGAATTATGGCTTGCCGGATACTCGTGGTTGGATGATATGAACCGCCTGGGTTCCGGTCCCATTGCCACAGGTGATGCTAACAATGACGGTGCTTTGGATGTACTTGATTTGGTGGCAATCGTCTCTCACATTCTGGGAACGAACAATCTTGAGGGTGACGGCTATATCGCCTCGGATGTAAATTCAGATGGCGTTCTGGATATACTGGACGTGGTCATGATCGTGGATTGGATTTTGAACACCCCATCAAGAAACGAGACAGCAACTTGGGTGTCGGTTAGGAAAACGGACTCGGGTCTGAGCATGGATGCAGATGGAACGGTGGGCGCGGTACAAATTACAGTGACGCATTCATCTGGATTTACTCTGGTACCTGCCAATGCATTTATCTCGGATTACCGCACGACGGCTGATTCTACCGTTATCATCATGGTCTTGCCTGAAACGGGACCGTTGTTTAGCACCAATGATGACTTTCGGGTGCTGGGGGTTCTGGCGGCAGGATCTGCTCATTACATTCCCGTCAAAAATGAGAGCCCTGAAACATATTCCTTAAACCAGGCCTATCCGAATCCCTTCAATCCAATAACGACCGTTCAATTTAACGTACCAGTTCAAGGGAATGTCAACATATCCGTATTTGATATACAAGGGCATCTTGTGGATACTGTTATCAATGAGACTAAAAATCCCGGGCAATATGCTGTAACCTGGAATGCAAATCAATTTGCGAGCGGTGTTTATCTGATAAGAATGAAGGCCGGTATGCAATCGTTGACACAGAAAATCATGCTGGTAAAATAAACATTTTCTCCATATTTCTTGTCTGGCTAAAAGGGCGGGGTGAAAGCTTCGCCCTTTTCATAATCAGTAAGTTGCAACTGTGGTTCACCGCTAATTTGGAATTCACCTATTGCTTACTTGCTGGGGCGCTGACCCTCGCTTTGAATTGTTTTCTGATCTACCTGCCGCTGAAATGGGGATACAACACACTGCTTAAAACAGAGTTGTAGAGATTGATCAGCCATAGAGTAACCCAAAAGTTAAGCTATCGGCCATCATTTTACGGATTGAGTCAAGCTCTCGAATGTGAGTGTGATTAATATGTCCCCCTCGTGAGGGGGATTCAGGGGGAGGAATCACTGGTTTAACAGGTCTTCACGGTTTGATTCAATCCCTCCCGAGTTGTGATAAATTACAGCAATATAGGAAACGGATGTGTGAAACCCTTCGGGCACTTTTAACTTTTTCCGCCACCCTTCGAGATGTCGGACACTTTTCACTCTTCATTTTTAACTTTCCCCCTGCCCCCATTGGGAATGAGGCCGCAATTCTTTATTCTTCATTCAAACCAGCATTCCACAATAACATCCAACGAAATATTGCAAATAATGCCAATAATATTGCAAATATTGCTTGTATGCTATTTTGGGTTCGTCCTAATTTTCTGCTGATGGAACTTACTAAACAAACCAATTTGCAGCCTATGGACATCCCGGAAATCTTTTTGCAATCTTCCGAACAACCGCCTGTCTTCTCGTTGGCTGTCGTAGAAAACAACACCAGGTGGACTGAATTCATCGCACAGCTTTCCCAATTCGGAGAGTTGGATGTTCCCGATACACGCATTCAGTTGGAAAATCTCCTTTCCAGCGAAGGAGCACCGGAAAAACGGGCAACACTCATGGCAGGGCTTGCGCGCTGCGAAATCGGAGAAGGACGTTTTTTCGACGGCGCTCAGCTTTTGGGATACGCCTATTCCCTTTTGGATAGCCGGCAGCGGGAGGTCCGCGCTTTTGTGTTATTGGAGATGGTTGGTTTCATGGCCATCATCGGCAGCTATGACGCAGCCCTGATGATGTTGAGTACAGCAAAATCACTTACCCGCTCCGAATACCTGCAGAAACTGGCCAATTATTACAGTCTGGTGAATATTGGTCGCAAAGGAGACCTTATGGTAATTGAGGAACTGCGGGCATCTGCCGATTATTTTAATAAGAATGGTCAGATTTCCACCTTGGCCTACCATTATAAAAATATTGGTAATATCTTTGGGAAGATGGGTGAATTTGCCGATATGGATGCCTATTACGCAAAGGCCCTGGACTTGACCTCCGAACCTCAATACGGTCATATCCGGGCAGCTTTGCTGCACGATGTTGGCATGTCCCACTTCAGGCGGGGTCTGCCGGAGAAGGCAATCCGTTACCTGGAAAAATCTGCGAAAATCGCCAAGAGTTTTTACACTCAAAGCTATGCAATTGGCAATATTGGGTTCATCTATTTCCAACAAAATGATTTTTCTGCGGCCATCCCGTATTTCGAGCGATCCCTGGACATTGCGGATCACAACGGTGTGTTTCATCTCGTGCCGGGGAATTGTTATTATCTGGGCAGCTGTTTCGAAAAATTGGGAAGACGGTCCCTGGCGGATCATTACCTCAGCAAGGGTTCGGAAATTTCACTGGAACTGGCCCGGAGAAAATTCCCTTTAAAAGGAGAACGACTCAAAGTCATCGATACCTACATCGATTTTCTCAAACGGAATGTGAACCGTAATGTGGATTCTTTTACACAATATGATTTTTCATTTGCCGATGGGAAATCCATGAAAGAGATACGGGCTATTTTTCAGAAATCTTTGCTGACGATTGCCTGTCACCGTGCCGGCTCCGCGCAGGAGGCCGCCAAGAGGCTTGAGATGGCGCGACGCAGCTGGTCAAAAACACAGGAAAATCTCCGGAGCGTTTCGCTGGAGTCGATTCCCGAATGTATTCAAATGTTCATTCAGGATAATGGCACACTTACCTGGAAAGAGATCAACCGACTGTTCGATGATCACCTGCTAGCGTATCTCTATCATAAAAAAGACCTGAGTAAAAAAGCATTGAGCGAGCAACTGGGACTGAACTATTCCAGACTGGTCACGAGATTTAAAGAAATTTCACCCGATATATTGCTTGGTGGTAGCGTAAAACGATATCCTGTTAAGGAGAACTTATCATGAAGATAAAGAGTACAGTAAAAAAACTATCGATGGCATTGGTTCTGTGTTTAGCGCCTCTGCTTGTTGCCCAAAATCAGGCTGTCTTCAGCTTCGGGGAACTTGATCAGGAAGCCAGCACAGTGGAAGTCTGGATGGAGAATGATGCACCGGCCCATTCCTTTAATGTTAATGTCAGCGGGATAATTGTAAATGATGTTTATGGAGGGGCGGCTGAAGACTATGGCTTTCATCTCAATTTTTCAGGGCATCATGGCAGTGCAATCCATGGCTGGTTGATGGGGATGGATAACGCACCAATACCTGCGGGTCAGCATCTGCTGTTCATGATCGCTTTTGAGCCGGTATATGATCTAATGTGTATCTATAATGGCCAGTGTCAGGGTGAGAATAATGATGAATTCGATGTTGACCTCGAGGCCTGCCTCTCTCTGGAACCGGAAAGTGACAGCGGCTATTTCAATAACATTCTGAATGGTTACCTCTCCGAATATCAGGCCTACGCCGAAGCAACCGGAGATAGTCTCGTGGCTTATGTCACCATCGAAGCATCGGAGGATCTGGATTTCGGAGATGATATCGGCCTGCTCAGTTTTGAGGGCAATCTCAACTACGGAGACTGCAGTGACGAGATCGGGGAAGTTTTAGTCGGATCGGATTTCTGGTATGGCGGCCCCCTCACTATACCGGCCTATGGCGCTCTTGATTTTTGTGACGACGGAGGATTTCAGTTACCGGGATTTGCCGAAGGGGAGTCCGTATCGGTTCATATTTGGGATGCCAGCGCTGCCATTGAATATGAAATGAATCTCTTACAGCGGGATGATATCCCCTGGAATGGTGGGAATATTATCATCAGCGACATGAATATTCAATCTCTGGTTGGCCTCGGAGGGGATGTTGACGGGAACGGTCTTGTCGATGTGATGGATGCGATTCTGGTTGTTGACTTTATACTGGGAACGATGGATTTTACGGCGGAAGAATTTCAGGCGGGAGACCTCACCACCGACGGTGAAATTGATATATTGGATATCGTCGCCCTGATTGATTTAATTCTGGGAAATTGACAAAATTTAAGATTCAATTCTTAAAAGAAAAAGAAATCCGAGAGGGATTTCTAATAATAAAAACGGAGATTCGGAAAAATCAAACGAGGGATCGTGACTCAATATGACGGATAATCAGCTGAATCACAGAACTCCCTCGCATGACACAAAGGTAAATTTATTTCGAATATCCCAAAGTAAAAAGGAGTAAAAATGGAAAAGACCCGATTAATAAAGACGATGATGCTGTCTGCCGGGATATTCGGCATGGCACTGATGGGCAGTCCCCTGTATGGCCAGGGAGGAATGCACGATCATGGCAACGGCGGTGGAAACGGTGGCGGAAATAATGGATACATGGACGATTTCGAGATCGTGACGGTCAGCGGTGTTGTGTCGATAGAAGATGTTTACAACACAGAACATTATTTTCTGGACATCGATGCCGATGGAACGGTGGATTACCAATTGAATTTTGGCCCACCGGATTATTTGCCCGATAGCGGCGCTACGCGTCCGAACGCAGGCGATACCGTGACGATCACCGGTGCTGTTCAGCAAATGATGATGATGGATTATGAAATGATCATAGTTTATGAGATCAACGGACTGCAATGGTTTGATCCGGAAAACAATGACGGCTATGGAGATTGTGGTCATGATGGCGGAATGCATGATGGCCTGGACGTTCTCACCACAACAGGGACCGTATCGATTAACCTGGGTTATGATTTTGCCAGATATTATCTGGACGAAAATGAAGACGGCATCGTGGATTTCAGGCTGAACTTCGGTCCTCCCTGGTACGTTCCGGAAAGCGGTGCAGAGCTTCCTCAGGATGGTGACACGGTCACTATCACCGGTGGACTCTGGAGCTCCATGATGGATGACCAGCTGGTGATGATGGTTTATGAAATCAACGGCTTGGTGTGGATGGACCCGGGCGAGATGGGTGGCTACGGGCATCAAGGAAATGGCGATATGCATCAAGGCGATCATGGCGGACAAAATGGAAATGACCAATATCATCCCCATTGGGGTGAGGGCGGACTTGGCCACGGGGACGGAGGAATGCACCACGGGCACGGACATGGAGATGACCATCAGTTCCCGGACTCTCTCAATGTGATCACCGTCACCGGTACAGCACTGGTGGAATCCCAAATGGGTCAGCAGCAATATTATCTGGATGAAGATGGCGACGGTGCAGAAGATTATCGCATGAATTTTGGTCCTCCTGATTATGACCCTGGTAACGGAGCCCAAAGGCCAACAGAGGGTGATACCATTACCATCACCGGAGCATTTGTGGAAATGATGATGGACGAGATGGTCATCGTTTTCGAGATCAACGGTCTTTGGTGGAGTGATCCGGGTGATTTCGAGGAGTGGGGACCCATGGGTTCCGGACCACAGGAAAATATCAGCAGAGTGAATTGCTTCCCGAATCCTTTCAATCCGCAAACGACCATTCAATTTGTGTTGGAAGACAATTCCAGTGTTGAAGCCGGCATTTACAATGTCAATGGCCAACTGGTGAAACAAATCCTCAGCGGCTATCGGGCTGCAGGTGATTATTCATTTATCTGGAATGCATCGGATCAGCCCAGCGGCATTTATTTTGTCAAAATTGCCACTGCCTCTCATGTCAATGTGAATCGGATGATGCTGCTGAAATAATGGCAGCGAATCAGAAATCATATTTCCAATGAGAACTGTTAAAAGTGAACGGGTGGGGATCTTATCCCTGCCCGTTCGTCTGGTTTGTCATTTCTGACTTAGAATTGTGAACATAAAGAAAAGCCAGAACCAGTAAAAAAATCTCTTAAAAAATTATAATGGAACTTTTACGACGGAAATATCTTAAGAAGAGTAAATTTTACTTGACTGATTATTGAGAACCAGTCTAAATTAATTACTGTGAAAAGCATAATTTACATATTATCACTGGCCATTGCCCTGAATCTGGGGTCGCATATTACGGTTTCCTGTAATATGCCCACCTGCGCGATGACACCAAATGCTACCTGTACCTGCAATCAGATGTCTGATACTCAAAAGGCAGACGGTTGCTGCAACCATAAAATCAGTCAAAAATCCCAGCACAACTCATCAGTACCCAAATGCCACCAGAGTCAGGTTGACGGCGTCTATGCCCCGACATTCACCATGACACATGTAGATTCTCAAGTTGGGTTTATCCCTGAAAATTTCCTGCTGACCATTGATGGTAACAGCAGTATGTTCACACCACAGCCAACGGACATTGTCCGCTTCAAGCCTGATAAATACCTGAATCTTCCGCTTCTGATCTAAATTTATACGCTTTCCTTTTGCGAAACGGCTGACGCAAGTTACCGTTAGCCCGTACTCCATAAACTAAACATAAGGTTACTCAATGAAGTCCATCGGAATCATTATTCTGATACTGGCGCTGGGTTACTCCCAAAAAGCCCCGCAAGTGTATCAGGATGCCCAGCTCGAAGTTTTGCTTCAGCTCGCCATCGATAATAACCCCGAGATAAAATCCCGGGAAGAAAGTGTTAACTCAATTTTACAGGCCGCTAAAATTACAGGCTCCCTGCCGGATCCGCAACTCACTGCCGGCTATTTCTTTACGCCGGTGGAAACCAAAGTCGGTCCACAGGAATGGCGGATTGGCATCATGCAGATGCTACCCTGGTTTGATAAACTTTCAACCAAAAGAAAAATCAGTCTGCTGAAAGCAGAAGTGGCCAAGCAGCAGCTGCGCAGTAGCAAACTGAAAATTGTAAGGGAAGTCCGCACGGTTTACCAGCAACTAAGACTGCTTGCCGTGGATGATGATATCACACGCAAAAACCTGGATATCTTCCGGCAGACAGAAGCGGTTATCCGGGCAAAATACACCACAGGCAAAGCTCGGCAGGCTCACCTGATCCAGCTTCAGGTTGAAATTCTGAAACTGGAAGATCAGCTGGAATCTCTTGATGATAAAAAAATTGTTTTCGAAGCAAAATTACAAGATTACCTCGGCGGAGTCGGGATACCTGACCTCAATTTCGGCGATTTGAAAATTTACGAAAAGAAACTCGTCGATGGACAGGAGCTCAATTTTGATGAAAATCCTGAACTCCAGACGGCCCGTCTGCAGGTGGCCGTGGCCGAAAAGGGGCTGCATCTCGCAAAACTGGCCTCCATCCCGGATTTTGCAGTCGGTGTTGACTATGTCTCCCTGGGAGGGGATGCCGGTGACAACCCTCTCATGGGGAAGGCCGGTATTTCGCTGCCAATCTGGTTTGGAAAGAACAAGGCCAAAAGAGGCCGGTCCCAGGCAGACAAGCAATCCGCAGAATACAAACTGGCGGACACCGAAGAAAAATATACCGCCCGGCTTGAAGAGATACGCTATAAACTTGAGGATGACAGAAGGAAATTTCATTTGTATATCAATGAACTCATCCCTCTCGCGGAACAATCTTATCAGACGGCAGAGGCCGCCTATCTGGCTGAAGCACTGGATTTTTCCACCTATCTCGAAGCCGAACGCACGCTTTTGAATTTGCAGCTCGCAGCCGCCAGGGCCCGCAGTGATTATTATATTGCCCAGGCGCAATATTTAGAAATTAACGGATCAGAATTTTAGGAGAATCATGATGAAAAATTTTAGTTTCAGGAATAAAAATACTTTGTATGTAGCAGTGCTTGTCCTCCTGGCCTTTTTGGTGGGCATCTGGCTGGGTCGGCCGGGCAGTTCGGCAGCAACCGCCAATGAAACCGCAGCAGTCCACCAACATACTGAGGAGAGCTCATCACCCGAGTGGTGGACCTGCTCCATGCATCCCCAGATCAAATTGCCGGAACCGGGGCAATGCCCGATTTGTTTTATGGATTTGATCCCGCTTGAGACGACCTCCTCCGATGACGGTCCCCGCGAATTGACCCTCTCAAAGGCCGCGGCTGAACTGGCGGATGTGGCGGTCGCCAGAGTTGAACGGCATGTGGCAGAAGCGGAGATCAGACTCTCCGGCATAGTGGAATACGATGAGACCCGTCTGGGGAAAATAGCAGCCTGGGTTCCGGGAAGACTGGAACGTCTCTATGTTGATTTCACCGGCGTGGAGGTTCAAAAGGGAGACCACATGGTGGATATGTACAGTCCTGAACTGGTGGCCACCCAGGAAGAGTTGAGACAGGCTCATCAGCAGGTTGAGGCCGTCCGGGATAAGAGCGGTGGTTTGTACAAAACGGTGGTCTCAAATTTAGAGGCGGTGCGGGAAAAACTGCGTCTGTTGGGACTCTCACCCTCGCAGGTAGAGGACATTGAAAAGGGCGAAGACAACGAAGATATCATCACCATTCTAAGTCCCCTGTCGGGTATCGTTCTGCACAAGAATGCCGTGGAAGGGATGTACGTACAGACCGGCACTCCCATCTATACGATTGCCGATTTAAGTCGTGTTTGGGTGGTGCTGGATGCCTATGAATCCGATATTTCCTGGTTAAAATATGGGCAGGATGTGAGCTTCACCGTAGAGGCGGTGCCCGGCAAAGTTTTCCAAAGCCGCGTTGCCTTTATCGATCCCGTCCTGGATCCCAAAACGAGAACCGTAAAGGTGCGATTGAATGTGAATAATGCAGCTCATTTATTAAAACCCGGTATGTTTATCAGGGCAACGGTTCATTCAATGCTGGATGCTCAGGGCAGATCTGTTAATCCTGAACTCGCGGGAAAGTGGATCGGAACAATGCACCCGGATATTGTGAAAGACCAACCCGGCACTTGCGACATTTGCGGAATGCCTCTGCAGTCCACCGAATCCCTGGGGATTGTGTCCATGCCGGCTTCATCAGAACTGCCCTTGCTGGTCCCGGCAACAGCCGTATTGTTGACCGGGAAACGAGCCGTGGTCTATGTGAAAAAGCCCAACACCGAGACCCCAACCTTTGAAGGCAGGGAAGTCGTGCTGGGAGCCCGAGCAGGAGATGCCTATATTGTTGAAGCGGGTCTCGAGGAAGGTGAGGAGGTCGTCGTGAAAGGGAATTTCAAAATCGACAGTGCCATGCAGATCGCTGCAAAGCCCAGCATGATGAATCCCACAGGAGGAGGACCAGCACCGGGGCACCACCATGGTATGGCCAATATGCAGGCGGGTACTGAGACCATGAAGGATATGCCCGTCTCCGGAAAACAGGTGGATATTTCCCAAGAGCTGCTTGAAGGGGTTTTAATGGTCTATCTGAGACTGCAGGAAAACCTTGCCCGGGACAATTATGATAAGGCCTATAAAAATTTAATGGAAATCCACCGGCTGACCATGGGTGTGCCAGGGGCTGAAGCCATCATGAACCCAACCATGAAACCCGTTAGTGACATTGAACAGCTCCGTAAGGTATTTGAAGAATTGTCCTTGGTTTTGCGGGGAAAAGCGGCAGAAGGCGGCTTCGGCGAAACGCTGTACGAAGCATTTTGCCCCATGGCTTTTAACAACAAAGGGGCTTACTGGCTCCAGCAGGATAAGCAGATCAGCAATCCCTATCTCGGCCAGAAAATGCCCCGTTGCGGTGAAATCAAAAAGACCTTCGACCAGTAAACCTGACTGACAACCGTTATTATTTGACAAAAATTCAAGAACTGAAAGAAGAAAAATATGCTGGATAAAATAATTAGATATTGCCTTGAGAACAAATTGATCGTGATCATGGTTCTGATGGGCTTGATCGGCTGGGGCATCATGGTTGCCCCCTTTGACTGGAAGCTGGGCGGATTGCCCCGGAATCCGGTTCCCGTTGACGCCATTCCCGATATCGGTGAAAATCAACAGATCGTATTTACGAAATGGATGGGACGCTCACCACAGGATGTGGAGGACCAGATCACCTATCCCCTCACCGTAGCCCTGCTGGGAGTCCCCGAAGTAAAGACCATCCGTTCCTATTCCATGTTTGGATTCTCCACGATTTACATCATTTTTAAGGAGGAGGCCGAGTTTTACTGGACCCGCAGCAGGATACTGGAGAAATTAAATTCTCTGCCCTCGGGCACATTGCCGCAGGGCGTGCAGCCTGCACTGGGTCCTGATGCGACGGCACTGGGACAGGTTTTCTGGTACACTATTGAAGGCCGGGATGAAGACGGCAACCCAACCGGCGGTTGGGACCCACAGGAACTGCGTTCTGTGCAGGATTGGTATGTGCGCTACGGGCTGCAATCTGCCGACGGTGTTTCAGAAGTTGCCTCCATCGGGGGTTATGTCAAGGAGTATCAGATCGATGTTGACCCGGATGCCATGCGTCAGCACCACGTGAGCCTCGGGGAGGTCTTCAATGCGGTGAGAAACTCCAATCTGGATGTGGGAGCGAGGACCATCGAAGTGAACCGCGTGGAGTACGTCGTACGGGGATTGGGATTTATTAAAAATGTGGAAGACATTGAAAACACGGTGGTCAAGGTCAACGACAACATCCCTCTTTACGTAAAAGATGTGGCCCATGTGACATTGGGACCGGCCCTGCGCCGGGGAGCCCTGGATAAAGAGGGCAGTGAAGCCGTCGGCGGGGTTGTGGTTGCACGATTTGGTGAGAATCCCCTGGCCGTTATTAAAAACGTGAAAGCCAAAATTGAAGAGATCAACCCGGGATTGCCCTCCAAACAACTGGCTGACGGTCGCATGTCTCAACTGACCATCGTCCCCTTTTATGACCGAACAGGATTGATCTATGAGACCCTGGGC